>NZ_MKGS01000115.1:0-1448 GCF_002836905.1 Pseudomonas sp. 43NM1
GATCCCACGTCATCGAGCGTCCCTGATCGAGCATCAGCAAATTGCCGTTGGCATCGAACGCAGCGGCAATTTCCTCCTCGGTGGGTGGCACGCCATTGCGCCAGGGCAAACAGCGATTGCTGTAGCGCGCAGCTGTTAATTCTCGCCCCGGACTTTGCGCCCCGATGTGCGTCAACTTCAGCAAGTTGCCACTCTCGTCATAACTGAAACTTTGCTGATAATTGCTGAGCGCTGCGGGATCCATTCGCCCTGTCGAAGCCGGTCCCTGATTTGCACTGCCCGCCTCCCAGCCAGATGCACCAATCAACTGATAAAGACTGTCGTAGTTAAAACAACTGATGGGCTCGATGCGCTGATTATTGAAGTAACGCACCTCCAGCGCCTTGTCCTCGATGCTCAGGACATTGCCCATGCGGTCGTACTCGTAGAACAAATGCTGCAATAAACCGCTGCGATTGCTGAACGCTCGCCGCTCGATCAACAGTCCATCTGCGGCGCCATAAGAGAGCTTCGTCTCGACATGATTACCCGCCACTTCGCGAATAATCCTGCCATCGGCGCTGTACTCGATTTCGCTGACCAAAGTTTGCCAAGTGAGCTTGCCGGACAACTTCAACGCACTGTCGCGCAGCAACCCATCAACGGTAAAAGCGAACGCCTGGCAGTTGTGCCGCGCATCGGTTTTCTCCAGCACATTGCCCTGCGGGCCATAACGCCACGTCGAAAGCGCGCCCTCGCCCGGTTCCAGCAAATGTTGGCGATCTGCAATTGGCTCAGGCCAATCCGCGGCGACAGGGTCTTTGGTGAAATGCTGAATATGGCGCGTGCATTGACGGGTGAGTGCAAACGATTCGAACAACACCGTCCCGCCGGGGCTGTCGTGCCGCGTCAGTTGCCTGCACAGATTAACGGCCTGATTGCCAGGTTCGGAACCGCCATATTCCAAACGTTCGACACAGCTTCGCGGCGCGGAGCCTTGCTGTTCGAACGTTGCCACTGGCCGCAGTTGGTCGTCGTATTCGATATCGTTGCGCGTGCCGCGACTGTCCCAACGTTGCACCACTTGATTGCCGGTGCCTGGAAGGCTGATGTGCATTCCTGCATCCACGCTGAGCAGCGACACAACGTGATCGGACAGCGAATGCACGCTCGTCATGTTCGCCGGCGTCAGCGGGTCCGCGGCTTGCAGCGCCCACAGCCGCGGGTCCCACTGTTTGACTGGGCGCCCGCCTAGATCGTAAGCCACTCGATTGACCCGAGCCTGCGCCGCGAGTTTTTCATCTTCACGCCAGTAATCGACCGAACGCACCGCAAGTCCGCGCGGATCGACGACGGATAAGGTGGGGGTCCTGTAATGCGTTGTCGTGATTGAAGCGTGCATGACGATGCGTCCCGGTTAGCCAGACATGATCTAACCGTTGCCGCGCAGCATCTGGCTACTGTCAGAA
>NZ_MKGS01000116.1:0-1445 GCF_002836905.1 Pseudomonas sp. 43NM1
CCGATGATCCGCGCGCTGCTGCAGCGCTACCCGACGCTGCCGATTACCGTGACCTGCATGACGCCGACCGGGTCCGAACGCATTCAGGCCTTGTTCGCCAATGAACCACGCATCCAGCATTGCTATTTGCCTTACGACTTGCCGTGTGCGGCGGCGCGGTTCCTCGATCGGGTGCAGCCGAAACTCGCCGTGATTATGGAAACCGAACTGTGGCCCAACCACATCCATCAATGCGCCAAACGCGGGATTCCGGTGGCGCTGGCCAATGCGCGATTGTCCGAGCGCTCGGCCAAAGGCTATGGCCGTTTTCACAAACTCACCGCGCCGATGCTTGCCGAAATGAGTCTGTTTGCGGTGCAAACCGAGGCCGAGGCGCAGCGCTTCCGTGATCTCGGCGCGCGTCCGCAAACTGTCGAAGTAACTGGCTCGATCAAGTTCGACCTGACCATCGACCCAGCGTTGTTGCAACGCGCCGCCGAATTGCGCGGCCAGTGGCAAGCGCAGGAGCGCCCGGTGTGGATCGCCGCCAGCACTCACGAAGGTGAAGACGAAGTGGTGCTGGCGGCGCATCGTCAATTGCTCGCCAATCACCCCGACGCGTTGCTGATTCTGGTGCCGCGCCATCCGGAGCGTTTCAACTCGGTGTTCGAACTGTGCAAACAGCAGGGTTTTGCCACGGTGCGCCGTTCACTGGCCGAACCGGTGACCGCCGACACGTCGGTGCTGCTGGGCGACACCATGGGCGAATTGCTGTTTCTTTACGCGCTGGCCGACAGCGCGTTTGTCGGCGGCAGTCTGGTGCCGAATGGCGGGCATAATCTGCTGGAGCCAGCAGCGCTGGCGAAACCGGTGCTGAGCGGACCGCACCTGTTCAACTTCCTCGAAATCGCCGCGCAACTACGCAGCGCCGGGGCGTTGGCCGAGGTCGAGGACGCCGAAGGCCTGGCGGTGGCGGTGCAGCGTCTGTTCGAATTGCCGCGCGATGCGCAGCGGATGGCGGAGGCGGGGTTGAACGTGATGCGGCGCAATCAGGGTGCGTTGCAGCGGTTGCTGGATGGGTTGGGGCGGTTGCTCGATCGCTAGATCGCCAGCCTTTACATAGCTGGCCTCAAACAAAAATCGCCGGTTTCGCAGCACTTACAGGGTTTACGTCAAACCCTTTTATGCGCTGCTGAAACTGGCGATTTTTTGCGTTTGGACCGGACGTTGACGCTGCATTCTTACGAATAGGATGGGTCTGACTGAGGTTGACGACCCTTCCTACATCAATACTTTTTCCCCGTTGTTAACGTGCCCGCCAGTTTTCGCGTGCACAGACCACGGACGGTTTGGATATCGCGCTCATTTCCTCTTTGCTTAAGGATAAGCGTATGTTCCGGCCGGCCAATGCGGCGCATTTCTCGTTGCACATTCCCGCGGTTCGTCATGATTTAAAGGTGCTGGCG
>NZ_MKGS01000117.1:0-1295 GCF_002836905.1 Pseudomonas sp. 43NM1
AGGTTGATCGGCGCAATGCTGTTGAGGGTCGCTGCGCCGCCGACGGTCAGGTTGCCCAGCCCCAGCGCCGAGTTGCTGCCGACGGTCACGGTGCCGGCGTTCAGCGTGGTGCCGCCGAGGAAGTTGTTGGAACCGTTGAGGATCAGATTCGCCGCGCCGTTTTTCACCAGGCTGCCGGCGCCGTTGACGTTGCCCGCCAGGGTCAGGTCGGCGCTGCCGCCGACATTCAACGCACCGGCGAGGTTGACCGCATTGGTCAGGCTGACCGCCGTGTTGCTGTCCAGTGTGGTATTGCCCGCCGCGTTCAACGCGCCCGAGCCCAAGGCACCGCTGGCACCGACGATCAGTTTGCCGCTGTTCAGCGCCGTGTTGCCGAGGTAGGTATTGGCGTGGTTGAGCGTCAAGTCAGCCGCGCCACTTTTGATCAGCCCGCCAATCCCGGCGACGGTGCCGTTGAGGGTCAGCGCGTTGCTGCCGGCAACGGTCAGGTTGCCGCCGAGGTTGACCGCGTTGGCCAACGTCGCAGCGGTGCTGGCATCGAGCGTGGTGCCGGCGGAGACGTTCAACGAGCCGCTGCCCAGCGCCGTGTTGGAACCGACAATCAGCGACCCGGCATTCAGCGCGGTAGTGCCGGTGTAGGTATTGGCGCCGGTCAGCGTCAGGCTCGAAGCGCCGGTCTTGATCAGGCCATTGCCGCCGCCAATCACCCCGCCGAGGGTCAGCGCGTTGGCGCCGCCAGTGGTCAGGTTGGCATTGAGGTTGATTGCGTTGTTCAGGGTCAGCGCCGAACTGCCGGTCAAGGTGCTCGCGCCGTCGACGTTCAGCGCGCCGGTGCTCAATGCAGCGGCGTTGCCGACGGTGATACTGCCGGCATTCAGCGTGGTGCCGCCCTGGAAAGTGTTGACGCCATTCAGCGCCAGATTCGCCGCGCCGTTCTTGATCAAGTTACCGCTGCCGCTGAGCACGCCGCCGAGGCTCAAGGCATTGCTGCCGCCGACGCTCAGAGCGGCGTTGGCGATGATGTTGTTGGCGATGGCCACGCCGGTATTGGCGTCGAGTGTCGAAGAGGCGGCCACGGTCAGTGCGCCGCTGCCCAAGGCATTGGCGTTGCCGACGGTCAGGCTGCCGGCATTGAGCGTGGTGCCGCCGAGGAAAGTGTTGGCGCCGTTGAGTGTCAAGTTGGCCGCGCCGTTTTTGCTCAGCCCGCCGCTGCCGCCTACCACCCCGCCGAGGGTCAGATTAGAGGTGCCGCCGACGGTCAGGTTGCCGGCGGTGTTGACCGCGTTAGTCAGCGC
>NZ_MKGS01000118.1:0-1273 GCF_002836905.1 Pseudomonas sp. 43NM1
TCGGGCGGGTGGGAAAGTTTCAGGTTCTGAGCTTTCTCTGCCAGGTAAGTCCCCAAAATAACAATGCAAAAGACACCCCACAAAACGCCCAGTACGTCGCCCTTACGCAAGTCGACGATCAGTGAACCAATTTGCGTTTTTTCGTAGGGAGGAACGCCCACTCGACTTTCGGGAACGGCTTCGGGACCGATCTCCATGTAACTGCGCATGCACTCCCACAACGCCATTGCGGTCGTACCGCCGCCACAGTTGAAACCCAGCGAGAAATGTTTGTTGTCTTCCTCCGCCAGCGGGTCAGGGTTTTCGAACCCGATGATCAATAATCCCATGGTCGCTTTACCGGCCTGACTGACCGACGACTGTTGCGTGGCAGCGGCGGTGACACTTTCCCACGGCACGATCCAGTACTTGCCGTCGTCGCGGGGGACGCAGACTTCTCTGCGTTGGCGGTTGAAGCGAATGGGTAAAGGCACATCGCGAAAGAGGCCTTGAATTAAAAAGAGGGTAGGAACACTCAAAATAACTGCCCCCAATACCAAGACACTTTGACTGAATTCAGAGTCGAGATTTCGAGTAAAGAAAGACATGGCAAGAAACACCATCAATGTCGGCCACATCGACATGACTATAGCCCCAATGCTATAGCTCCCGACATCAAGGAAAACATCGCTCTTACGCCAAATAATATTGAGTACGTCTAGTGGTTTTTCTCCCGTGGGCACCGGCAACGGAGCCAAGTAGTCATTACGCGAAAACGTCCGTTTTTTTGTTGTGCCTGCCGGTGGCGTGCTCATGCGGCGTCCTCGGACTGGGCGGCGAGCTCGGCCTCACGTTTGGCGATGGCCGCTTCCAGTTCCGGGGAGCGTTTTGCCCATTGTTCCGGGGGCAGTGGTTTTGACCATTCGATGATGTCGGGATACAGCAGATCGGGCGGCGGATTCAGCTTCCAACGCTCGAGCACGTCGATCAGCAGGGTGTTGAAAATGAAGATTCCGCAGAACCCTTCCCACAGGACGGTTATGAACCAACCTCTGAGTTTTGCGGCTTTGATCAGGTCGTCGAGGTAAGTCGCCCAGATCCCTTTTTTCCAATCCAGACGGGCCGTTTGATCCTCAACGGCTTCGGGACCGACTTCCATGTAACTGCGCATGCACTCCCACAGCGCCATTGCGGTCGTACCGCCACCGCAGTTGAAGCCCAGCGAGAAATGTTTGTTGTCTTCCTCCGCCAGCGGGTCCGGGTTTTCGAAACCGACGATCAGTAAACCCATCGT
>NZ_MKGS01000119.1:0-1180 GCF_002836905.1 Pseudomonas sp. 43NM1
AACGTAGTCCGTGGACGTCACGTTGCATCCGCGCCGTGCGGCGGCGAGCGTCGCGTTGCCATTGCCGGCGGCGACATCCAGTACCAGCTCGTCGCAGCGCAAGTCGCAGGCTTCGGCCAGTTGCTCGCCGACAATCTGCAACGTCGTGCCGATCACGGCATAGTCGCCGCTGGCCCAAGCGGCCATCTGACGGTTTTTCAGGGCAGTGAGATCAATCGGTGTGCTCATGAGGTGATGCTCCCTGGCGGGTGAAAACACAGATCAGGCGCTGACGGACGACGGTTCCGCCATGGTGGATCTTCTTGTTATGAGGACAGGGGCCGGCAGCGCCCTGCTCTGCAACTATCGCCCCGCTACTACGCCGCGTCTTCGCCGATCGTCCGGAGATAGGCGCGGTTGCAGCGCTCGCCGATGAATGGCGATGAATCTGTTAAACCCGGTTAACAGTCACCGCGAAAAACGCCGCATATCCGCATTTTTCCAGACCCCAAAGTACCTGCGGCGAGTGAGCTTGCTCCCTCGCCAAAGGTATTTTGCTGGGACATTACGATGCGGCGGGCGCCTTTGCCTCTTGCAGCAGTTGTCGGATCATTTGTTCCTGCGTGTCGTAACTGCCCTCGCCAAAGTGGGTGTAACGCACCTGCCCTTTGGCGTCGATCAGGTAGTGGGCGGGCCAGTACTGGTTGTCGAAGTTGCGCCAGATTGCGTAGTTGTTGTCGATCGCCACCGGGTAGGTGATGCCAAGTTTTTCAACCTGATCCCTGACGTTATCGATGATGCGTTCGTAGCCGTATTCCGGGGTGTGCACGCCGATGACCACGAGGCCATCCTGCTGGTACTTTTTCGCCCAATCCTTCACGTACGGCAAGGTGTGCTGGCAGTTGATGCAGTCGTAGGTCCAGAAGTCGACCAGCACTACTTTGCCTTTCAGCGCTTGGGTATTCAGCGCCGGTGAGTTCAGCCATTCGACCGCGCCGTCGAGCGACGGCATCGAGCCCTTGTCAGTGTCGATGCCGGTGTCGATGGCAGTGTCGGCCTTGACCTTGCTGACGACGTAATCGACCACCTTCGGCACGTTTTCCAGCAGGCCTTGCTCGACGCGGGTGACGCTTTCGGATGAGGTGCCGGCGAGCAATGCGTTGTCCGCGCCGGTGGATATCACCGCTGCCGCCGCCAGTAC
>NZ_MKGS01000120.1:0-1005 GCF_002836905.1 Pseudomonas sp. 43NM1
GGTTTGGCCTGGCGCGACTGCTGGACGATGGTTCGGCGGACCTGACCTTCGGCAATCTCGGCAGTCTGGTCGGCCAATTTGCCTTGGGCAGCGAGGCCATGGCCAGCAACGTGCACATCCTGCCCTGCGGCTCGATTCTGTTGTCCGGTTTGCACTACGAAAACGCGCACCGCAGCCTGCCGGCATTGGCCTTGTTTGACGCCCATGGCCAGCCGGTTCGCGAGTTTGGCGACAATGGCCGATTGGTCGTGCGCCTGCCCGGCAATCTGTCGCTGGGCATGCGTGACGACTGGTTGCCGCCAGGCGTTCCCGGCGCCGAAGCCTGTGCTGTCCACGTTCAGGACGATGGGCGAATTCTGCTGCTGGCCAATCATCATTTCGAACTCGCCGATCACGTCGGGCTGCTGATCCGCTTGAATGCCGACGGCAGCCTCGACGACCAATTCAACGGTCGTGGTTTTGTAGTGGTCAGGCATTTACTGATGAATACCTGGCTCGGCAGCCTGACGGTGCAGCGCGACGGGCGGATCCTCGCTGGCGGTTCGATCAATTTCCCCGAAGAAGGCTTGCTTGCGCGCTATCACGCCGACGGGCGACTGGATGACAGCTTCGCCGTCGATGGTTTCATGACTTTCAAATCTCGCGAGCGTGGCGCGCAAATCAGTCAAATCATTCAACACGACAATGGCGATTTGCACTGTTTCGGCAGCGGCCGGGACCCGATGCATTGCCTGTCGCTCAAGCTCCACAGCAACGGTCGCGCGGATCATCATTGCAACGAGGGCCAAGCGCAGCACCTGGAAATCGGCCACAGCGGCAGCCAGTGGACCGCCGTGCAGGCGCAAGCGGATGGCCGCGTGGTGGCGGTCGGCGCGACGATTGGCGGCGTCGAAGCGGATTTTATCCTCGCGCGCTATTTGCCGAGCGGACTGCTGGATCGCAGCTTCGCCACGGGCATGGGCTGGGTGCGCACGCGTCTGGGGCGCAGCCTCGATACCGCCACCT
>NZ_MKGS01000121.1:0-977 GCF_002836905.1 Pseudomonas sp. 43NM1
AAGTCGGGGTACCACCCTACGCCGGTCTTTTCGAATGTGCGCAACTTGACCGTGACGGCTGCTGCCGCCACCACCATTACCTCGGTTAAAGGCTCACCGAGCAATGCCGAAATCCTTAATGGCGGCATCACCGTTGAAACCAGCGTCATCCTGAGCGGCATAGCCAGCAAAGGTCAGAAGGTGCAAGTGCTCGACGGCACCACCCTCAAAGGCGAACCCATCGCCAATGCAAGCACCGGAGTGTGGACGCTCACGGTTTCGGGACTGACCGTAGCGGCGCATAGTTTTACCGCCAGGGTCGGCACGGGGGCAGCCTCGGCAGCCAGGACCTTGACCGTGACGGCGGTCATCGTCCCGACCCTCACCTCGGTGAAAGGCTCGCCGAGTAACGCCGAGATTCCCGACAATGGCATCACGGTTGAAACATCGCTTCTCCTCACAGGGACTGCCAGCAAGGGCCAACTTGTCGAAATTCTCGACGGTTCAGGGGCCAGCGCAGTGTCCAAAGGAAAGGCAACGGCCAACCTCACCACCGGCGTCTGGCAACTGACTATTGCCGTCGCGGTCGGCGCTCACCGCTTGTGCGCAAAGTCGGGGTACCACCCTACGCCGGTCTTTTCGAATGTGCGCAACTTGACCGTGACGGCTGCTGCCGCCACCACCATTACCTCGGTTAAAGGCTCACCGAGCAATGCCGAAATCCTTAATGGCGGTATCACCGTTGAAACCAGCGTCATTCTGACCGGCATAGCCAGCAAAGGTCAGAAGGTGCAAGTGCTCGACGGCACCACCCTCAAAGGCGAACCCATCGCCAATGCAAGCACCGGAGTGTGGACGCTCACGGTTTCGGGACTGACCGTAGCGGCGCATAGTTTTACCGCCAGGGTCGGCACGGGGGCAGCCTCGGCAGCCAGGACCTTGACCGTGACGGCGGTCATCGTCCCGACCCTCACCTCGGTGAAAGGCTCGCCGAGTAA
>NZ_MKGS01000122.1:0-919 GCF_002836905.1 Pseudomonas sp. 43NM1
GCACCTCAATGGCTGGAGCGAGCTGCAATTGTGCCTGCTCAATCGCGACGGCCAAGGTGGCTGGAAAGTCGAAACCGGTGGTCCGCTGGAGTTCTCCGAAGCCGAACGCGCCGCCGCCGATTGGGCCTGGCAACACGATCAACCGGCGGGCGCCGGCACCGGCACATTGCCGTTCGGGCGTTGGTGGTGGTGGCCGTTGTCGGTCGAGGACGGGCCGTTGGCGTTGCTCGGCGTGTGCGCGAAAGAGGGCCAGACCTTGAGCGGCCAGCGTCGACGTTTGTTGACGGCGCTGAGTCAACCGCTGGCGCAAGCGCTGGCCCGCGCGCAACTGGCCGAAGACCTCGAAGCGGCGCGCCTGCATGGCGAAACCGAACAATTGCGCAGTGCCTTGCTGGCCTCGGTGTCGCACGACCTGCGCACGCCGCTGACCGCCATGCGCGGCAGCATCGACAGCCTGCTGGCGCTCGGCGAAGCGATTCCTTTGGACGACCGCCGCGAGTTGCTCGAAGGCACGCGCGATGAAGCCGAACGCCTTGATCGTTACATTCAGAACCTGCTGGACATGACGCGCCTCGGGCACGGCGCGCTGAAACTGGCGCGCGATTGGGTGTCGCCGGCCGACATCATCGGCAGTTCGCTGAATCGCCTGCGCGCGGTGCTGGCGCCGTTGCAGGTCAGCGCCGAAGTGCCGGCCGAGTTGCCGTTGCTGTACGTGCACGCGGCGCTGATCGAGCAAGCGCTGGTCAACGTCATCGAAAACGCCGCACGTTTTTCTCCGCCGCACGGGCGTTTGCAAGTGCGCGCCGGGGCTGACGAAAAAGAGCTGTTTTTCTCGGTCAGTGATGAAGGCCCGGGGATTCCCGAGGAGGAGCGCGCAAAGATTTTCGACATGTTCTACACCGCCGCCCGGGGTGATCGC
>NZ_MKGS01000123.1:0-911 GCF_002836905.1 Pseudomonas sp. 43NM1
CTCGAGCACGTCGATCAGCAGGGTGTTGAAAATGAAGATTCCGCAGAACCCTTCCCACAGGACGGTTATGAACCAACCTCTGAGTTTTGCGGCTTTGATCAGGTCGTCGAGGTAAGTCGCCCAGATCCCTTTTTTCCAATCCAGACGGGCCGTTTGATCCTCAACGGCTTCGGGACCGACTTCCATATAACTGCGCATGCACTCCCACAATGCCATTGCGGTCGTACCGCCACCGCAGTTGAAGCCCAGCGAGAAATGTTTGTTGTCTTCCTCCGCCAGCGGGTCCGGGTTTTCGAAACCGACGATCAGTAAACCCATCGTCGCTTTACCGGCCTGACTGACTGACGATTGTTGTGTGGCAGCGGCAGTGACACTTTCCCAGGGCACGATCCAGTATTTGCCGTCGTTGCGGGGGACGCAGACTTCTCGGCGTTGGCGGTTGAAGCGAATGGGCAAGGGGACTTCGCGAAAAAGAGCAATGAGCAACATTAGCGCAGGTACGCCAGTGATTATTCCACCCCCAATGAGAGCAAAAGCACTGGCATCAGGGGCGATATTTCTAAACCCGTACCCCATGGATAGGAAGAGCATCACCCCCGGCCACAACACCATCACCGCCGAGGCGACGCTGTAGCTTCCAATATCCAGAAACACCTCATTCTTGCGCCAGATGATGTTAAGCACGTCCGAAGGTTTTCTACCGGTAGGAACAGGCAGCGGCGCTAAATAGTCGTTGCTTGAAAACAACCGTTTTTCCGTGGTGCCTGCCGGTGGCGTGCTCATGCGGCGTCCTCGGACTGGGCCGCAAGTTCGGCCTCACGTTTGGCGATGGCCGCTTCCAGTTCCGGGGAGCGTTTTGCCCATTGTTCCGGGGGTAGTGGTTTTGACCATTCGATGATGTCGGGATAGGG
>NZ_MKGS01000124.1:0-879 GCF_002836905.1 Pseudomonas sp. 43NM1
GATCAAAGCCGCAAAACTCAGAGGTTGGTTCATAACCGTCCTGTGGGAAGGGTTCTGCGGAATCTTCATTTTCAACACCCTGCTGATCGACGTGCTCGAGCGTTGGAAGCTGAATCCGCCGCCCGATCTGCTGTATCCCGACATCATCGAATGGTCAAAACCAATGCCCCCGGAACAATGGGCAAAACGCTCCCCGGAACTGGAAGCGGCCATCGCCAAACGTGAGGCCGAACTAGCCACCCAGTCCGAGGACGCCGTATGAGCACGCCACCGGCAGGTACAACGGAAAAAAAGGTGTTTTCACGCAACGACTATATGGCCCCGTTGCCCGTCCCTACGGGAGAAAAGCCGGTGGATGTGCTCAATACGATTTGGCGCAAAAACGACGTTTGCTTAGATATAGGTAGCTACAGCATCGGCTCGGCAGTGATGACGATGTGGCTCATGGTGGCGGTGGTTCTCGCTATGTCTTTTTTTACCAGGAATCTCAACTCTGATTTCACGTTCGATATCTTGATTGTTGGGGGCGTCATTGTCGGTATCCCAACGCTGATTCTAATTCAAGGCCTCTTTCGCGATGTGCCTTTACCCATTCGCTTCAACCGCCAACGCAGAGAAGTCTGCGTCCCCCGCGACGACGGCAAGTACTGGATCGTGCCGTGGGAAAGTGTCACCGCCGCTGCCACACAACAATCGTCGGTCAGTCAGGCCGGTAAAGCCACGATGGGTTTACTGATCGTCGGTTTCGAAAACCCGGACCCGCTGGCGGAGGAAGACAACAAACATTTCTCGCTGGGCTTCAACTGCGGTGGCGGTACGACCGCAATGGCGCTGTGGGAGTGCATGCGCAGTTACATGGAAGTCGGTCCCGAAGCCGTT
>NZ_MKGS01000125.1:0-66914 GCF_002836905.1 Pseudomonas sp. 43NM1
GATGAAGGGAAGGGCGTCGTCGCGCCAGAAGCGTGGGGCTTTGTCAGCGTGTTGAGCAACGGTGCGCGTCATCGTTGGCGTCCTCGGCAGGCCAGTGGCGCAGTGTATGGGTTCTGAGCGCGAAAGGCGCGAGGGGCAAGCTCGCAGAGATATCGGTATGCACCGTTAGTCGCTAGACTTGCCGCCCCGAATTTGCCGCAAGGACGCTCAGCATCATGGTTGCCCCTCGTTTATCCGCCGTCAGCTGCCTGCTTGCCAGCCTGTTCACCAGCGCCAGTGCTGTTGCGGCGGCTGAACCCCTGACCCTGCACCTCGCCGACCCGGCGCAGAAATACGCAATCGACGTGGTCTACCCGCAGGCGCCAACGCAAACCTTCGATGACGCTCCGGCGACCATCACCCTGCGCGACAAGGCCAGCGGCGCCGTGCTGCAACGCATCGAGTCGGCCGAGGCGTTTGCCTTGTTCAAGCCCGGCAGCAACGAACTGGCGGCCGATCAGAACCTGCTGCTGTTCGGTGATTTCAATTTCGACGGCGAGCAAGACTTGGCTGTGCGCAACGGCAATGACGGCGGTTATGCCGAGCCTTCCTACGATATTTATCTGTCCGACCCCGAGAGCCCGACGCTGGTACTGAACAAGGCTTTTTCGGCGCTGACCCGCGAACCGAATCTGGGGCTGTTTGGCGTGGATGCGGCGAGCAAACGGCTGATCACCCAATCGAAAAGCGGCTGCTGCTGGCGCCAAACCGGGACGTGGCAGATTCAGGACAACCAGCCGCTGATGATTGCCGAAACCATCAAAGTTGCGCAGCGACCATTGGAGGCAACGCCACTGATGCCGCGGGGTTACACCGACATCACCCAGCGCGACTTGGTCAACGGTCAGTGGACTGAGCGCAACCATCTCGAAGGTCCCGAGGCGACGGCGCCGGTGATGGTGCGCGGCACGTTGAACGGCAAGATTGCCTTCGAACTGTGGTGGCAAGTGCAGGGCGCCGCGTACGTCGGTGAAGTGCGCTACCCGAAAAGCGGCAACGGCCAGCCGATTCGGCTGATCGGCGGGCCATATGAGGATGGCGCCGTGCTGCTGCATGAGTTGAACGAGGCGGGCGAAACCACCGGCGACTGGTATGTGCAGGGCGAGCCCAACCTGCATGGCGTCCAAGATGTCAGTTGGCACGGTCCGGCGGAAAAAATCCTCAGCGGCACTGGCCGGCCGACGGTGTTCAAAGTCGCGGCCACGGCGCTGCTGCCGGTGGTCGCCAGTCAGCGCGAAGGGCGCTATCTGGTGAACGACGCCGAGGAGCCGAGAACCGGCGAATTGATCCTGAAAATACTGCCGTCCACCGATGCCAGCGGTGTCGAATTGGCCGACATCCGCATGAGCATTCGCATCAGCAAGGACCGGGTCTGGGAGCTCAACAAAAAACTGCCGTTGCAGGCCGGCAACCTGGTGATCGGCATGGACGACAAAGACGACTTCAGCTATCGCCTGCAACTGCTCAATGGTGCGATTCAGTTCCAGGCTTACGGCGATATCTACGAGTTCAGTTCGGTCTTCGTCAAACAAAACCCGTGACTGATGGGGATTTACAACATGTAGTCGTTATGACTTTAGATAGGGTCATAACGACTACTCTGCACAAGAGTCATATTGACTTCTAAGTAAGCAAGTCATTGATTTAATATCGTTTTCTACCTGGCACGGCTTTTGAGTTACTGGACGTAAATCTCAACCGCATCAGGAGTACGGAAAATGTTCGATTTCTTCAGCAATCCTCATAACGTTCTGCACCTGTCCAGCAAAGTGCTGGGTGTTGGCCTGATGCTGTTGCTCGTCGGCATCTACGGTGCTTACCTGCACAGCGGTTATCTGCCGATTGTGCTGTTGGTGACGCTGCACGCGATGACCATCGTCGGCCCGACGCTGCTGAAAATCGGCTACGTGATGCGCCTGCTCGCGCAACATCGGCTGAGCACTCACCCGATCGCCGTGGCTGCCTGATGCGCAATCTCAAAGCAACAACGCAACCCCCCTGTAGGAATGAGACTGCTCGCGATAGCGGTTTTTCATCCAGAATTTATGGAAACTGGACGAACGCAATCGCGAGCAGGCTCGCTCCTGCAGGTACAGCGGCGGTGTTCAGTCTGGGGTTTCGGCCATTCTTTCTTGCAGGCGCCGGGTTCGCGCTGCTAGCCGTGGCGATCTGGGGTTTTTGGCACTACAGCGCCATCCTGCTCAAACCCAGACTCTGAACCAACCTCAACCCTGTGGGAGCAAGGCTTGCCCGCGAAGGCGTCGTGTCAGTCGATATCTTTTTCAACTGGCAGAACGCCTTCGCGGGCAAGCCTCGCTCCTACATGGGCATTTGCGGGTTCGCAGGTGACCGGCGGTCGCTGAAGCTGGCTGCGCGGTCAATCTGCGCTTAGCTGTATGGATAAACCCGAGGCGCGCGGACCCGCCGACCCTGCAACGACGCGGTCACAGCGAGCCCTTCAGAACACCGTGAGTCTGAGGATATCCGTAATGCTGACCCTGAATATCAATGGCAAGGACCAGGAGCTGAATGTCCCCGCCGACATGCCGCTGCTCTGGGTTCTGCGCGATGTCGCGCACCTGACCGGGACCAAGTTCGGTTGCGGCATGGCCCAGTGCGGCGCCTGCACCGTGCACGTCGATGGCGCGCCGCTGCGCTCGTGCATCACCCCCGCAACCGCGGTCGCCCACGGGCAAAAAATCCTCACCATCGAAGGCTTGTCCACCGACGGTTCGCACCCGGTGCAGCAGGCCTGGGCCGAACTCGACGTGGTGCAATGCGGTTATTGCCAGTCGGGGCAGATCATGTCCGCCGCCGCGTTGCTGGCGAAAATCCCCAAGCCCACCGACAGCGACATCGATCAGGCGTTGTCCGGCAATATCTGCCGCTGCGGCACCTACCCAAGGATTCGCGCCGCGGTCAAACGCGCAGCCGACATCGGTTGATGCCACGTCGAGGGGAGTCATCGCAATGACCATGAACAGCCTCAACCCGGTTTCACGGCGCAACTTTCTCAAGGGCAGCGCCATGCTCGGCGGCGGTCTGGTGGTGGCGTTTGTCATCCCCGGCGCCCACCGTTTTGCTATCGGCGCGGAGAATCAGGGCAATGTTTTCGCGCCCAACGCCTTCCTGCGCATCGCCAGCGACAACAGCGTGACCATATTGCTCGGCCACTCGGAAATGGGCCAGGGCATCTGGACCGGCCTGACCATGCTGATCGCCGAAGAACTGGACGCCGACTGGTCGAAAATTCGTGTCGAACACTCGCCAGCTTCGGCCAAGGATTACGGTTTGGCCGGGTTTGGCGGCATGCAGATCACCGGCGGCTCGACCTCGACCTGGATGGAGTTCGACCGCTACCGCCAGGCCGGCGCCGCTGCGCGTTTGATGTTGATCGACGCCGCCGCCAAACGCTTCAATGTTGCGCCGTCGCAGATCCGCACCGAGCCCGGCGTGGTGATTGCCGGCGAGCACCGCGCGACCTACGGCGAGCTGGCGGATGACGCCGGCAAGTTGCCAGTGCCGGACCCGGCCTCGATCAAATTCAAGGACGCCAAGGATTGGAAAATCATCGGCAAACCGACCCCGCGCCTCGACACCCCGGAGAAAATCACCGGCCGCGCCAAGTTCGGCATGGACGTGCAATTCGAAGGCCTGATGACTGCAATGGTCGCGCGTTCGCCAGTGTTCGGCGGCAGCGTCAAATCCTTCGAGGGCGCCGAGGCCCTGGCCATACCGGGCGTGCATAAAGTGCTGCAAGTACCGAGCGGCGTGGCGGTGGTCGCCGAGCATTATTGGGCGGCGAAACTGGGCCGCGATGCGCTGAAAATCGATTGGGACTTGGGGCCGAATGCCGGGCTCGACAGCCTCAAACTGCTCGAAAGTTTCCGCCAACTCGCCACCACCGCCGGCATGTCTGCCAGCCAGGCCGGGGACGCCGTGGCGACGTTGAAGACGGCAGCGAAAACCATCGACGTCGAATACAGCGTGCCGTACCTCGCCCATGCGCCGATGGAACCGCTCAACTGCACGGTGAAGATCAGCGCCGACAAATGCGAGATCTGGACCGGCACGCAGTTTCAGACGCTGGATCAAATGATTGCCGGGCAGATTACCGGGCTGAAACCCGAACAAGTGGAAATTCACACCGAATTCCTCGGCGGCGGTTTCGGTCGGCGGGCCAATCCGACCTCGGACTTTGTCGCCGAAGCGGTGCAAGTGGCCAAGGCTGCGGGCATGCCGGTTAAGACCGTGTGGTCGCGTGAGGATGACATTCGCGGCGGCTATTACCGCTCGATGTTTCTGCATCAGGCCAACATCGGCCTCGACGCCGACGGCCTGCCGCTGGCGTGGAAACATGTGCTGGTCGGGCAGTCGATCATGGACGGCACGGCGTTCGCCGCGACCATGGTCAAGGACGGCGTCGACAAGACCTCGGTCGAGGGCGTGGCCGACAGTCCTTACCTGGCGAAACTGGCCAACCACCACGTCGAGCTGCATTCACCGAAAACCGGCATCAACGTGCTGTGGCTGCGTTCGGTCGGGCACACGCATACCGGTTTTGTCATGGAATCGCTGATCGACGAAATGGCCGAAGCCGCCGGCAAGGACCCGGTGGAGTACCGACGAACCCTGCTCAAGGAGCATCCGCGCCACCTCGGTGTGTTGAATCTGGCGGTGGAGAAAGCCAACTGGAACGCGCCGTTGCCGGATGGTCACGCGTTGGGCGTGGCGGTGCACGAATCGTTCGGCAGCTACGTCGCGCATGTGGCCGAGGTGTCGCAGGACAACCTGAAAATTCGCGTGCATCGCGTGGTCTGTGCGGTGGATTGCGGCATCGCGGTCAACCCGCAGAGCATCGCCGCGCAGATGGAATCCTGCGTCGCGTTCGGCCTCAGTTTTGCGTTGCACAGCAAACTCACGCTCAAGGATGGCGCGGTGGTGCAGTCCAACTATCACGATTATCAGGTGCTGCGGCTCAACGAAATGCCGGTGGTCGAGGTGCACATCGTGCCCAGCAGCGAAAAACCCGGTGGCATTGGCGAGGCCGGCGTGCCACCGATGGCGCCAGCAGTGGCCAACGCGTTGTTTGCCTTGACCGGGCAACGCCTGCGCGAACTGCCACTGCAGTTGTCGGGGGTGTGAGATGAAACGACATTTGATGCTGGGCGCGGTGGTGATGGTCGGTCTGGCGGGCTACGCCTCCGATCTGTTTGCTGAAGACCCGGCGGCATTGAAGGCCTTCGAAACGGTGCAAAAGGTCTTCCAGAGTCCGCGCTGCCAGAACTGCCATATCCCCGGCGATTCGCCGTTGCAATTCGACGCCGGTATTCCTCACGCGATGAACGTGGTGCGCGGCATGGACGGCAAGGGCGCCGCCGGTTTGCCATGTGCGACCTGCCACGCAGAGAGCAATCCGCCGGCCAGTTACGGCCCGCACGCGCCGCCGGGTGCGCCGCACTGGAGCCTGCCGCCCGCCGCGCACAAAATGGCCTGGATCGGCCTGCCTGCGGACAAACTCTGCGCGATGATCAAGGACCGGTCGAGCAACGGTGACCGCGATTTCGCGGCGCTGATCAAGCACGTCAGCGACGACAAACTGGTGCTCTGGGGCTGGAATCCCGGCGGCAATCGGGCGCCAGTGCCGGTGCCGCACGACATTTTTGTCACGCAGTTCAAGCTGTGGGCGGACGCTGGAGGACCGTGCCCTGTAGCGGGCATCTGACCAACGGCGAGCTAAAAAGGAGTCAAATCGGGTATGTGTGCCTCTAACGCACATACCCTCCACAGGAGTGACACATGCTGCTTCCAGGCAAACCGATCAAACCGGGCACTTTCGCAGATGCCGTGCACGGGCCGGATACTGCTTTGCAGGAGCGTGAATTACTGCGCGAACTAGCGCGAAAAGCCGAGCAGGAGCTGACGGCGGTGCAGGTCGCCAGCCTCGACGAATTGACCCTTTTGCCCAATTGCCATGGCTTCGAGGCCTTGGCGCAAATGGGCCTGGATGCCTGTCTGGACTTGGGCAAACCGGCGACTTTGCTGTCTTTCGATCTCGATCATTTCCAACACATCAACCAGTTGTATGGCCGCGCGGAAGGTGATGACGCGTTGAAGACGTTTGCTGACGTGTTGCGCATCGCGTTTCGCGAAAGTGACGTGATCGGGCGCATGGGCGGCGATGAATTCGCCGCGCTGCTGACCGGTGCCAGCGCGGTGGACGTCCGCGCCATCCGCGCGCGCCTCGAAGAAATGCTCGACGAGCGCAATGCCACGGTGCACCGCGCCTATGACATTCGCTTCAGCATTCGCCAGATTGAATTTCACCCGGCGCTGCACCGCACGGTCGGCGGACTATTGCGAGCGATCAGCCGCCAGGTCGGCTGCGAGCCGCTCGGCGGCGTGCAACAGCCCGGCGTCGTCGCGGAACCGGCCGATCATCTGTAGGCCGATCGGCAACAAGCCTGCGACGCGTGCCAGTGGCACATTCACTTGCGGCCAGCCAAACGCGCCCCAGAACTTGATGTAGTCGGACGGCCCGGTGTTGTCGGCGCTCCCCGACGCCAGTGGTGCAACGCTGGCGCAGCATGGGCCGAGCATGGCGTCGAACGGCTGGCAGAGTTCTGTCAGGCGCGGCGCGAGCGCCGCCAGTCGCGCCTTGGCCGCCGATTCCTGCTCCCAGGTGGTAGCCGCTGCTCGATCAAACATCGCCAGAATCGAGGGGCTCAGCAGGTCTCGGTGTTGCTGGAATTCTTTGGCCAGCGAGCGGGCGCCTTCGCAGTCGTTGATCAACAGGTGATCGTCGAAGACGCTGGCAAACGCTTCCGGTAGTTGTATTTCGCTGATCTGGTGACCGATTTCGCGAAGCTGTTCGATGGCGTGTTCCAGCGCCGTGGTGACTTCCGGCTCGATCCGGTCCCAGCGTGTGGTGCGATAGAACCCCAAGCGCAACGGCCGCTGCTGAGCTTCGGTGACTGCAAAACCTGGAATCAATACCTGCGCCACCCGGCTCAAATCGCGCACCGAGCGACCGTACCAGCCGACCGTGTCGAAGCTCGGCGCCAACGGTTTCACCCCTTCCAGCGAGACCAGGCCCAGCGATGGCTTGAAGGCGAACAGTCCGCAATACGCCGCCGGTTTCAGCAGCGAACCGGCGGTTTGCGTGCCCAGCGCGACGGCAAAGAAATCCGCCGCCATGCCCGCCGTCGAACCGGCGCTGGAGCTGCCCGGCGTGCGCAGCAAGTCATGCGGATTGCGCGTCGGCCCGGTTTGCATATAGGCGAACTCGGTGGTGTGGGTTTTGCCCATGATCAGCGCGCCGGCCTGGCGCAACAGGGTCACGGCGTGGGCGTCGCGCGACGGTTGATGACCGGCATAGATCGGCGAGAAAAACTGCGTCGGATGGTCGGCGCTGTCGAAGATGTCTTTGACGCCCACCGGCACCCCGGCCAGCAGGCCTTGGCGATTGATCTGTGCGGCTTGCTCGCGGACCAGTTGCGGATCAAAAGAGACGAAGGCGTGAACGTCTGGCTCCTGGGCCTGGATGCGTTCGAGGCAGGACTCGGCAATCGCCGCGGCACTGATTTCGCCACTGCGCACCGCTTCGCTCAGGGCCGTGGCGTCGCGGCGGATCATTTGGCGAACAACTGGCTGATGTCCTTGAACGCCTTGAACTCCAAGGCATTGCCGCACGGATCAAGCAGGAACATCGTCGCTTGTTCGCCGACCAGGCCCTGAAAACGAATCCCCGGTTCAATCACGAACGGCGTGCCGCGCGCCTGCAACCGTTCGGCCAGTGCCTCCCAGTCCGGCATCCCCAATACCACGCCGAAGTGCGGCACCGGCACGTTATGGCCATCGACGGCGTTGGTGTGCGCGGCTTCCTGTGTGGCGTTTTTCGGCGCCAGGTGAATCACCAGTTGATGGCCGAAGAAATTGAAATCCACCCAATGCACACTGGAGCGGCCTTCCTCCAAACCGAATACCTCGCCATAAAAACTGCGCGCCGCCGCCAGGTCGTACACCGGAATCGCCAAGTGAAAAGGGGAGAGCTGCATCGGGTAATCCTCAACGGTCAGAAGTTGCAGCTGAGTTTAGTCCTGTGCTTTTTGATTGAAAGACGATAATTTTTGCGCCGAGCTGCAATTATTTCGATCAATGGGCGACGGTGATGGCGAGGTGCGCATGCTGCGGGAACTGAAAACCTTTATTGCGGTAACGCGCTACGGCACGTTTGCCGCGGCGGGCATGCACATCGGCCTGACGCAATCAGCGGTCAGTGCGCAGATTCGCAATCTGGAGCAGGCGTTGGGTATTCGCCTGTTTGATCGCACCGGACGCCAGGCGTTGCTCAACGCGGCGGGGCAGCGTGCTTTGCCGATGGCGCGGGAGATGCTCGAAACCTTCGCGCGGATGGCGGTCAGCGATGACGTCAGCGAGTATCGCGGCGAATTGAAAATCGGCGCGGTGGCGACTGTGCAAACCGGGTTGCTGCCGCACGCCTTGCTGCGTTTGCGGCAGCAGGCACCGTTGCTGGAGGCGAAACTGGTGCCGGGGGTGTCGCTGAGTTTGCTCAGTCAGGTGGATACCGGGGAGGTGGATCTGGCGATTCTGATCAAGCCACCGTTCGAGCTGCCCAAGGAACTGTCGGCGCAGGTCATTCGCAAAGAGCCGTTTGTATTGATCGTGCCGCAGGACCTGCCGGGTGACGATCCGCTGAGCCTCCTCGCCGAGCATCCGCATGTGCGTTATGACCGAAATTCGTTCGGTGGGCGGCTGGTGACGCGGTTTTTAAGGGAACAACAGGTTGACGTTCACGTCGCGCTGGAGCTGGACGAGCTGGAGGCGATTGTGAAAATGGTTGAGTGCGGGTTGGGTGTTTCATTGCTGCCCGAAGCCGGGTTATGGGTAGAGCACGGGGCCAGAGTGCGGGTGATTGCGTTGGGGGAATTGACGTTCTACCGGGAAATTGTGTTGTTGCAGCGGTACAACCAGAGGACGCAACCGATCCAGAGATTGTTTGCCCAGTGCCTCGAAAGCGGGGTTTGAAGCGATTGGAATGGGTTGGCCGATGGATCGCCATCGCGAGCAGGCTCACTCCTACAGGGATTTCTGCTGTTTAGAAAATCTGTGTCCGCCCGCAAATCCCCTTGCTCGCGATGGCGGTGTGTCAGGCCACATGACATCACCTGACCCACCGCCATCGCGAGCAAGCTCGGCTCCCACAGGGATTTCTGGCGCTCGGAAGATCTGTGTCCACGCGCACATCCCCTGTGGGAGCGAGCCTGCTCGCGATTGCGGCCTATCAGCCCACATCGCATCACCTGACCGTCCGCCATCGCGAGCAAGCTCGGCTCCCACAGGGATTTCTGGTGTTCAGAAAATCTGTGTCCACCCGCACATCCCCTGTGGGAGCGAGCTTGCTCGCGATCGCGATCTATCAGGCCACATCGCATTACCTGACCCACCGCCATCGCGAGCAAGCTCGGCTTCCACAGGGATTTCTGGCGCTCGGAAGATCTGTGTCCACGCGCAAATCCCCCTGTGGGAGTGAGCCTGCTCGCGATGGCGGCCTATCAGCCCACATCGCATCACCTGACCCACCGCCATCGCGAGCAGGCTCACTCCTACAGGGATTTCTGGCGCTCGGAAGATCTGTGTCCACGCGCAAATCCCCTGTGGGAGTGAGCCTGCTCGCGATCGCGGTGTGTCAG
Organism: Pseudomonas sp. 43NM1; assembly: GCF_002836905.1. Taxonomy (NCBI): domain Bacteria; kingdom Pseudomonadati; phylum Pseudomonadota; class Gammaproteobacteria; order Pseudomonadales; family Pseudomonadaceae; genus Pseudomonas; species Pseudomonas sp. 43NM1. Next base: position 9,753 of record NZ_MKGS01000125.1, read on the forward strand.
GCCACATGACATCACCTGACCCACCGCCATCGCGAGCAAGCTCGGCTCCTACAGGGGTTTCTGGTGTTCACAACATCTGTGTACAACCCAAATCCCGGGCATAAAAAAACCCGCCATCGCGGCGGGTTTTTTCGGGCGTAACCGAAGATTACTCTTCGAGGTTGCCCATGGCGGTGGTGTTGAAGCCGCCGTCTACGTACATGATTTCGCCGCTGATGCCGGACGCCAGGTCCGAGCACAGGAAGGCGCCGGCGTTGCCGACTTCGTCAATGGTGACGTTGCGACGCAGCGGGGTTTGCGCTTCGTTGGCGGCCAGCATCTTGCGGAAGTTCTTGATGCCGGACGCCGCGAGGGTGCGGATCGGGCCAGCCGATACGGCGTTGACGCGGGTGCCGTCCGGGCCCAGGGAGCCGGCCAGGTAACGTACGCCAGCTTCCAGCGAAGCCTTGGCCATGCCCATTACGTTGTAGTTCGGCATGGTGCGCTCGGCGCCCAGGTACGACAGGGTCAGCAGGCTGCCGTTGCGGCCCTTCATCATTTCGCGGCCAGCCTTGGCCAGGGCCACGAAGCTGTAGGCGCTGATGTCGTGAGCGATGCGGAAACCTTCACGGGTGGTGGCTTCGGTGAAGTCGCCGTCCAGTTGGTCGCCCGGGGCGAAGCCGACGGAGTGAACGATCACGTCCAGGCCATCCCACTTCTTGCTCAACTCTTCGAAGACCTTGGCGATTTCTTCATCGCTGGCCACGTCGCACGGGAAGCACAGCTCAGGGCTCGAGCCCCAGCCTTGTGCGAATTCTTCAACACGACCTTTCAGTTTGTCGTTCTGATAAGTGAAGGCAAGCTCAGCGCCCTCGCGATGCATGGCGGCAGCGATGCCGGATGCGATGGACAGCTTGCTGGCGACACCGACGATCAGTACGCGCTTACCGGCGAGAAAACCCATGTGTTGCTCCTCTCTTTCAGGTTATTGCGCAGTGGCTGGTGCCAGGAAAGCGGCTTCCAGCAACTGCTGTGTATACGGATGTTGGGGGGCGGCAAAGATACTTTGCGCGTCACCCTGTTCGACCACTTGGCCATGCTTGACCACCATCAGCTGGTGGCTCAGCGCCTTGACGACAGCCAGGTCATGGCTGATAAACAGATACGTCAGGTTGTACTTGGTTTGCAGTGAACGCAAAAGCTCCACCACTTGGCGTTGTACCGTGCGGTCGAGGGCCGAAGTTGGCTCGTCGAGCAGGATCAACGCCGGTTTTAGCACTAATGCCCGGGCAATGGCGATTCTCTGCCGCTGCCCGCCGGAAAATTCGTGGGGGTAGCGGTTCCGGGTTTCCGGGTCCAGGCCTACCTCCTTCAATGCCGCAATAATCGCTTGTTCCTGCTCCGCCTCGGTGCCCATCTTGTGAATCCGCAGGCCTTCGCCGACGATCTGGCTCACGCACATGCGCGGGCTCAGGCTGCCGAACGGGTCCTGGAAGACCACCTGCATCTCCCGGCGCAACGGCCGAATCTCGTTCTGCGTCAGGCAGTCTAGCTGCTTGCCCTCAAAACGGATGCCACCCTTGCTGCCGATCAAACGCAAAATCGCCAGACCGAGCGTCGATTTGCCGGAACCGCTTTCCCCGACAATCCCCAACGTCTGACCCTGCGGCAGGCTGAAATTGATCCCGTCCACCGCTTTGATGTGATCAACCGTGGTTTTCAGGAAGCCTTTCTTGATCGGAAACCACACCTTCAGGTCCTCGACCTGCAGCAACGGCGGGCCGATTTCATTGGTCGCCGGCTTGCCGCTGGGCTCCGCTGCCAGCAGTTCCCGAGTGTACGGATGCTGCGGCGCGCGGAACAACTCTGCGCACGATGCCTGTTCGACGATGCAACCGCGCTGCATGACACATACGCGATGCGCAATTCTTCGCACAAGGTTCAAATCGTGACTGATCAGTAACAACGCCATGCCCAGGCGCGACTGCAATTCCTTGAGCAATTCGAGGATTTTCAGCTGAACGGTCACGTCCAGCGCGGTGGTCGGCTCATCGGCAATCAGCAATTCCGGCTCGTTGGCCAGGGCCATGGCGATCATCACCCGCTGCCGTTGGCCGCCGGACAATTCGTGCGGCAATGCCTTGAGGCGCTTGTGTGGCTCGGGAATGCCGACCATCTCCAGCAGTTCCAGCGTGCGCCGGGTCGCCACTTTGCCGGTCAAACCCTTGTGAATGCCGAGCACCTCGTTGATCTGCTTCTCGATCGAGTGCAGCGGATTCAGCGAAGTCATCGGCTCCTGGAAAATCATCGCGATGCGGTTGCCGCGAATATGCCGGATGGTTTTCTCTTTCAGGCTCAGCAAATCCTGCCCGGCGTATTCGATGGTGCCGGACGGGTGGCGCGCGAGCGGGTAGGGCAGCAGGCGCAGGATCGAGTGCGCGGTCACCGATTTGCCGGAGCCGCTTTCGCCGACCAGGGCCAGGGTTTCGCCGCGTTTGATATCGAAACTGACGCCTTCGACCACTCGCTGCACGCGCTCGCCGACGACGAATTCGACGGCGAGGTCGCGCACTTCGATCAGATTGTCCTGATTCATTTCACTTCCTCGGGTCGAAGGCATCGCGAGCGGACTCGCCGATAAACACCAGCAAACTCAACATCAGCGCGAGCACCGCAAACGCGCTCATGCCCAGCCAGGGCGCTTGCAGATTGGATTTGCCCTGGGCCACCAGTTCACCCAGCGACGGGCTGCCGGCCGGCAAACCGAAACCGAGGAAATCCAGCGCGGTCAGCGTGCCGATGGCGCCGGTGAGGATGAACGGCATGAAGGTCATGGTCGAGACCATCGCGTTGGGCAGGATGTGGCGGAACATGATCGCGCCATTCTGCATGCCGAGCGCCCGGGCGGCGCGTACGTATTCGAGGTTGCGCCCGCGCAGGAACTCGGCGCGGACCACGTCCACCAGGCTCATCCACGAGAACAACAGCATGATCCCCAGCAGCCACCAGAAGTTCGGCTGGACGAAACTGGCAAGAATGATCAGCAGATACAACACCGGCAGCCCGGACCAGATCTCGAGGAAGCGCTGCCCGGCCAGATCGACCCAACCGCCGTAAAAGCCCTGCAACGCGCCGGCAATCACACCGATGATCGAGCTGAGAATGGTCAGCGTCAGCGCAAACAGCACCGACACACGGAAGCCGTAAATCACCCGCGCCAACACGTCACGGCCCTGATCGTCGGTGCCTAGCAGGTTATCTGCCGAGGGCGGCGCCGGGGCCGGGACTTTCAGGTCGTAGTTGATGCTCTGGTAGCTATAGGGAATCGGCGCCCACAACACCCACGCGTCCTTGGCTTTGAGCAGTTCGCGGATGTACGGGCTCTTGTAATTGGCCTCGAGCGGAAATTCGCCGCCGAAGGTGGTTTCCGGGTAGCGCTTGAGCGCCGGGAAATACCAGCCGTCGTCGTAATGCACCACCAGCGGTTTGTCGTTGGCGATCAACTCGGCGCCGAGGCTGGCGCCAAACAGGATCAGAAACAGCCACAGCGACCACCAGCCGCGCTTGTTGGCCTTGAACAGTTCGAAACGTCGGCGATTGAGTGGGGACAGGTTCATCTCAATGCTCCCGGTGTTCGAAGTCGATCCGTGGATCGACCAGGGTGTAGGTGAGGTCGCCGATCAGTTTCACCACCAGCCCCAATAACGTGAAGATAAACAGCGTGCCGAACACCACCGGGTAATCGCGGTTGATCGCCGCTTCAAAACTCATCAGGCCCAGGCCATCGAGGGAGAAAATCACTTCGACCAGCAGCGAACCGGTAAAGAAAATCCCGATAAACGCCGAAGGAAAACCGGCAATCACCAACAGCATGGCGTTGCGGAACACGTGGCCGTACAGCACTTTGTGATGCGTCAGACCCTTGGCTTTGGCGGTGACCACGTACTGTTTGTTGATTTCATCGAGGAAGCTGTTTTTCGTCAGCAGGGTCATGGTCGCGAAGTTGCCGATCACCAGCGCGGTCACTGGCAATGCCAGGTGCCAGAAGTAGTCGAGGACTTTGCCGCCCATGCTCAGTTCGGCGAAGTTGTTCGAGGTCAAGCCGCGTAACGGGAACCAGTCGAAATAACTGCCACCGGCGAACAACACGATCAGCAGAATCGCGAAGAGGAACGCCGGGATCGCGTAGCCGACGATGATCAGCGAACTGGTCCAGACATCGAAATGGCTGCCGTGGCGCGTGGCTTTGGCGATCCCCAGCGGGATCGACACCAGGTACATGATCAGCGTGCTCCAGAGCCCGAGCGAGATCGACACCGGCATCTTTTCCTTGATCAGGTCGATAACCTTGGCGTCGCGGAAGAAGCTGTCGCCGAAATCCAGGGTCGCGTAGTTCTTGATCATGATCCACAAGCGTTCCGGCGCCGATTTGTCGAAGCCGTACATGTGCTCGATTTCCTTGACCAGCGCCGGGTCGAGGCCCTGGCCACCGCGATAGGAGGAACCGGCCACCGACACTTCGGCGCCGCCGCCAGCAATGCGGCTGGTGGCGCCGTCGAAGCCTTCGAGCTTGGCGATCATCTGTTCCACCGGGCCACCGGGGGCGGCCTGGATGATCACGAAGTTGATCAGCAAGATGCCGAACAAGGTTGGGATGATCAGCAGCAGTCGCCGAAAAATATACGCCAGCATCTGATTACTCCGTGCCCGCAGGGTCGGCTTGCAGTTTCGATTCGACTTCTACCGCCGGCGCCGCGTCAGGCTTGATCCACCAGGTGCTGATGCCGACGTCGTACTTGGGCGAGGTTGTGGGGTGACCGATGTGGTTCCAGTAAGCCACGCGCCAGGTCTTGATGTGCCAGTTGGGGATCACGTAATAACCCCATTGCAGCACACGGTCGAGCGCGCGGGCGTGGGCCACCAGGCTTTTGCGTGAATCGGCGTTGATCAGTTGTTCGACCAACTGGTCAACCGCCGGGTCTTTCAAACCCATGGTATTGCGGCTGCCGGGCTTATCGGCGGCGGCGGACATCCAGAATTCGCGCTGCTCGTTGCCCGGCGAGCTGGACTGCGGAAAACTGCCGACGATCATGTCGAAGTCGCGCGAGCGCACGCGGTTGATGTACTGCGAAACGTCAACGCGGCGAATCACCATGTCGATGCCGAGGTCGCTGAGGTTGCGCTTGAACGGCAGCAGCACCCGTTCAAAATCGGTCTGCGCCAACAGGAATTCGATGGTCACCGGTTTGCCGTGGGTGTCGACCATTTTGTCGTCGACGATGCGCCAGCCAGCTTCTTGCAGCAATTGATAGGCCTTGCGTTGCTGGTTGCGAATCATTCCGCTGGCGTCGGTCATCGGGTTCTGGAACGCTTCGCTGAACACTTGCTCGGGGATCTTGCCGCGAAACGGATCGAGGATCGCCAATTGATCGGCATCCGGCAGGCCGGTCGCGGCCATTTCGGAATTCTCGAAGTAACTGCGTGTACGCGCGTAGGCGCCGTTGAACAGTTGCTTGTTGGTCCACTCGAAATCCAGCAGCAGTGTCAGTGCCTGACGCACGCGCACGTCCTGGAACGCCGCACGGCGCAGGTTGAAGACAAAGCCCTGCATGCCGGTCGGGTTGCCGTTGGGGATCTGTTCCTTGATCAACCGGCCCTCGGTCACCGCCGGAATGTTGTAGGCGTTGGCCCAATTCTTCGCGGTCATCTCCAGCCAGTAATCGAACTGCCCGGCCTTGAGCGCTTCTAGGGCCACGGTGTTGTCGCGGTAATAGTCAGTGGTCATCACGTCAAAGTTGTAGAAACCGCGATTGACCGGCAGGTCTTTGCCCCAGTAATCCTTGACCCGCTCGTAGCGCACCGAACGTCCGGCCTTCACTTCGCTGACCTTGTACGGGCCGCTGCCGAGCGGCATTTCGAGGTTGCCCTTGTTGAAGTCGCGCGTCGCCCACCAGTGTTTCGGCAGCACCGGGATCTGGCCGAGGATCAGCGGCAGTTCGCGGTTGTTGCTGTGCTTGAACTTGAACACCACGGTCAACGGGTCTTCGGCGACCACGTCGGCAACGTCGTTGTAGTAGCCGCGATAGAGCGGCGCGCCGTCCTTGACCAGGGTCTGGAAACTGAACACGACGTCTTCGGCGCGCACCGGATGGCCGTCGTTGAACCGCGCTTCGGGGCGCAGGTAAAAACGCACCCAGCTGTTGTCCGGGTCTTTCTCGATTTTGCCTGCGATCAGCCCGTATTCGGTGAACGGTTCGTCGAGGCTGTGGCGGGTCAGGGTGTCGTAGATCAGGTCGATGTCGCTGGCCGGCACGCCTTTGCTGATGAACGGGTTGAGGCTGTCGAAACCACCGAGGCCGGCCTGACGGAAGATCCCGCCCTTGGGCGCGTCCGGGTTGACGAAGTCGAAGTGCTTGAAGTTGGCCGGGTATTTCGGCGGCTCGTTGTACAGAGTCAGGGCATATTGCGGGGCGGCACAGGCCAGCCCGGCGAACAACAGACCGCTGGCCTGCAAGAGCAGGGCGCGTACGGGTTTCATTGATCTTTCTCCGAAGATTTCAGCCACCACGCGGACAGGCCCAGGGTGTAGGGCGGCGTAGTGACGAAAGCCAGCCGATTGCGGTAGGCCAGGCGATGATAATTGAGGTACCAGTTGGGAATGCTGTAGTGCTGCCACAGCAGTACGCGGTCGAGCGCTTTGCCGGCGGCGACCTGTTCGTCGCGAGTTTGCGCGGCGAGCAATTGTTCGAGCAGGTGATCGACCACCGGGTTGGCGATGCCTGCGTAGTTTTTGCTGCCCTTGACCCCGACCTGACTGGAATGGAAATACTGCCACTGCTCCAGACCGGGGCTGAGGGTCTGGTTGAGCGTGAGCAGAATCATGTCGAAATCGAACTGGTCGAGGCGCTGTTTGTATTGCGCGCGATCAACCGTGCGCAGCCGCGCGTCGATGCCGATGCTCGCCAGGTTCTCGACGTAAGGCTGGAGGATGCGTTCGAGGTTCGGATTGACCAGCAGAATCTCGAACCGTAACGGACGCCCGGCGGCGTTCTGCACGCGCTGGCCGTTGAGCTTCCAACCGGCTTCACCGAGCAGGGCCAAGGCCTTGCGCATGGTTTCTCGCGGAATGCCACGCCCGTCAGTCTGCGACAGGCTGAAGGGTTCGGTGAACAGCTTGGCCGGCAATTGCTCGCGGTACGGCTTGAGCATCAGCCATTCGTGCCCGACCGGCAGGCCGCTGGCGGAGAATTCGCTGTTGGGGTAGTAACTGATCGCCCGTTTGTAGGCGCCGCTGAACAGCGTGCGGTTGGTCCATTCAAAGTCGAACATCAGCCCCAGCGCTTCGCGGACTTTGGTCTCGGCGAACGTCGGCCGCCGGGTGTTCATGAACAAGCCTTGGCTCTGGGTCGGGATCTGATGCGCGATTTGCGCCTTGATCACATCGCCACGGCGCACGGCCGGGAAGTTGTAGCCGTTGGCCCAGTTTTTCGCCTGATGCTCGATGTAGATGTCGAACTCGCCAGCCTTGAAGGCTTCGAACGCCACATCGCTGTCGCGGTAGAACTCGACTTGCATGCGGTCGACGTTGTACTTGCCGCGATTGACCGCCAGGTCTTTGCCCCAGTAATCCTTGACCCGCTCGAACACCACTTGCCGCCCCGGTTGCACCGCGGTGATGCGATACGGCCCGCTGCCCAGCGGCGGCTCGAACGTGGTGGCTTTGAAGTCGCGGTTTTTCCAGTAGTGCTGCGGCAGCACCGGCAACTCGCCGAGGCGCAGAATCAGCAGCGGATTGCCTGCGCGTTTGAACACGAAGCGAATCCGCCGTGGATTAAGGATGTCGACTCGCAGCACTTCCTGAAGGTTGGTGCGGTACTGCGGATGGCCTTCCTTGAGCAGCAGACGGTAGGAAAACGCCACGTCATAAGCGGTGATCGGCGTGCCATCGTGGAAGCGCGCTTCGGGCCGCAGGTTGAACATTACCCAGCTGCGATCCTCGCTGTATTCCACCGATTGCGCGATCAGGCCATAGCTGGACGTCGGCTCATCGCCGGACGGCGCGTACTGGCCGGTGCCGACCATCAACGGTTCGTTGAGCTCGTTGATGCCGTACTGGAGGAAGTTGGGTGTGGAAACCGGGCTGGAGCCCTTGAGGGTGTAGGGGTTGAGCGTATCGAAGGTGCCAAACGCCATCACCCGCAACGTACCGCCCTTGGGCGCTTGCGGGTTGACCCAGTCGAAGTGGGTAAATCTGGCCGGGTACTTGAGCGTGCCGAACTGCGCATAACCATGGCTTTCGCTGATCGTCGCGTGCGCACAGGGGCTCAATGCCAGGCTGATCAGGAGCAGGAGGAGGGGACGCTTCAAGTCAAATCAGATCCAGGCGGCTGGGGCTTTGTGGCCAGTACAGTAACAGCTTGTATCGACAGGAAAAAGACAGGGGCTTAATGCGTGGTTAATTGCAGGGATAGACGGCCTGTAGCAGCTGCCGAGCGTGCGAGGCTGCGTTCGGCTGCGAAGCAGTCGTGAATTGAGATGACGCGGTGTATCAGGAATATCTGGCACTCAGGTTTTACGACTGCTGCGCAGCCGATCGCAGCCTCGCGGGGCTCGGCAGCTGCTACAGGGGATGCGGATTCTGGGTAAAAAAAAGCCCCTGAATTCAGGGGCTCTTTATTAGCGTGGCGACGACACCGTCAGCATCTGGCCTGGCTTCAGCGCCTGGCCAACGCGCGGATTCCAGCGCTTGAGGTGTTGCATTTCAACGTTGAAACGTTTGGCAACCATATACAGCGAATCGCCTTGCTTGACCTTGTACTGAGTCTGCTGCGATTTGCTGGTGGTTTTGGAGGAGGCTTTGGTTTTGCTGTTCGCGGCGATAACGGTGTTGACGCGACCACTGCGCTTGGCCGGGGTTTTGTCCTGCATGACCAGGGTCTGGCCAACCTTGAGGTTTTTCCCGGTCAACTTGTTCCAGCGCTGCAAATCCCGCACATCGACCTTGTTGGCCTTGGCGATGGTGCCGAGGTTATCGCCACGTTTGACTCGGTAAGCGCGTTTGAGCTGGGCGATTTCCGCACTGTCAGCGCCTTCGAACACAGGCTTGAGCGAACGCTGACTGATCAGCTCGTCCGGGCGCATGGTCGACAGGCTGGCCGTCAGCAGTTGCGCCTTGGACGTCGGCACCAGCAAATGCTGGGGGCCGTCGATGGTGGTGCGCTGCTTGAAGGCCGGGTTGAGCTGGAACAGCTCGTCTTCGTCGATGTTGGCGACCGCCGCAACCTTGGACAGGTCCATGCGCTGGTTGATTTCGACGACTTGGAAATACGGTTCGTTGGCGATCGGGTTGAGGTTGACCCCGTAGGCTTCCGGCGCCAGCACCACTTGCGACAGCGCCAGCAACTTCGGCACATAGGCCTGGGTTTCGGCCGGCAGTGGCAGGTTCCAGTAGTCGGTCGGCAGGCCGAGCTTCTCGTTGCGCTCGATGGCGCGGCTGACCGTGCCTTCGCCCGCGTTATACGCGGCGAGGGCCAGCAGCCAGTCACCGTTGAACATGTCGTGCAGGCGGGTCAGGTAATCCATCGCCGCCGTGGTCGAAGCGGTGATATCGCGACGGCCATCATAGAAACGGGTTTGCCGCAGATTGAAATAACGCCCGGTGGACGGAATGAACTGCCACAAGCCCACTGCGTCGGCGCGCGAGTAAGCCATCGGGTTGTAGGCGCTTTCAATCACTGGCAGCAGCGCCAGTTCCAGCGGCATGTTGCGTTCTTCGAGGCGCTCGACGATGTAGTGAATGTAGAGGCTGCCGCGTTCGCCGGCATTTTCGAGGAAGGACGGGTTGCTGGCGAACCACAGGCGCTGTTGCTCGATGCGCGGGTTGACGCTGACGCTGTCCTGCAACTGGAAGCCTTGGCGCATGCGCTCCCAGACGTCCTGTGGAATTTGTGGTGTGGGCTTCTCGTTGATCCAGATCGGCTTCTGTTTGGCGCGAGCGGCAACGTTGGGTGTATGGGTGATTTCGGTTTGCGGGACATGGCTTGAACAGCCCGCCAGAGTGGCGGACACAGCCACCGCGATGGCTTGAGCCAGGCGGGTCAATGCGTCTGAATTGATGGCTTTACGAATAGATGACGACATTGGCTGGAAGTAAGTTCCGGGCAAAAATGTCGGGCGATTCTAGAAAGCGCACCCCCTGCGGTCAACCATTCAGATTTATCGGACCCGCCGGGTGCCCGCTTAGAACTTATCTTTCCAAGCGCGCAAGGCAGCAAAAACCGCAGTGGGACCCTCGTGCAGGGTTCCATTCCGTTCGTCCACTTTTTCTTTAACGGATGTTTCTTCAACCCGCAAAAACGGATTGGTGAGCTTTTCCAGGGCCAAAGTCGAGGGCAGCGTCATGATCCCCGCCTCGCGTTGAGCGCTGACTTTTGCCAGCCGTTCGGCGGTGTCCGGGTTGCCCGGTTCGACGGCGACGGCAAACTTCAAATTGCTCAAGGTGTACTCGTGGGTGCAATACACCAGCGTATCTTCGGGCAACGCCGCCAGACGCGTCAGCGAGGTGTGCATCTGCTGCGGCGTGCCTTCGAACAGGCGGCCGCAACCGGCGGCAAACAGGGTGTCGCCGCAGAACAGCAGGCCGTGGTGATAAAACGCGATGTGGCCGAGGGTGTGGCCGGGCACGGCGTACACCTCGAATTCCCAATCGAGCACGTTGATGCGGTCGTTGTCCTTGAGCGCAACGTCGCGCGCCGGGATATTCTCGCTGGCCGGGCCGTAGACTTTTGCGTCGGTCGCATTTTTCAGCTGCTGGACGCCGCCGACATGGTCATGATGATGGTGAGTGATCAGAATATCGCTGAGCACCCAGCCCGGATGCGCCGCGAGCCAGGCTTGTACCGGCGCGGCATCGCCCGGATCGACCACGGCGCAGCGCTGGGTACGGTGGTCCTGTAACAACCAGATGTAGTTGTCGGTGAAGGCGGGCAGGGCACTGATCTGTATCATCGTCGGATTCGCCAAGCGGAAAACATTGGCGCATCTTAGAACTTCCTGGCGCTTTGGAGAATGCAATGACCGATAAAGCGTTCGCTCAGGCCGATCCTGAGTGGCTGGCATTGATCAGCGCCGCCCGTGAATGGCTGGCCGGCCCGATCGGGCAATTTCTGCTGGACGAAGAACGACGCATGCTCGACGAAGAGCTGGGCCGGTTCTTCGGCGGCTATCTTGTGCACTACGGCCCATCGGCGGAAACCCCGCCGGCAGCGCCGCAAGTGCAGCGCAATGTGCGCCTCGGTGCGCCGTTGCCCGGCGTCGAGATTGTCTGCGAAGAGCAGGCGTGGCCGCTGAGCGAGCACGCCGCCGACGTCGTGGTGTTGCAGCATGGGCTGGATTTTTGCCTGTCGCCCCACGGTTTGCTGCGTGAAGCGGCCAGCAGCGTGCGGCCCGGCGGGCATCTGGTGATCGTCGGCATCAATCCCTGGAGCACCTGGGGCCTGCGCCATATGTTCGCCAATGACGCGATGCGCAAAGCCCGCTGTATTTCGCCATCGCGGGTCGGCGACTGGCTGAACCTGCTGGGCTTCGCGCTGGAGAAACGCCGCTTCGGGTGCTATCGTCCGCCGCTTGCGTCGCCCAAATGGCAGGCCCGTCTGGCAGGCTGGGAGCGCAAGGCCGGTGACTGGCAACTGTCGGGCGGCGGCTTCTATTTACTGGTCGCGCGCAAGATTGCCGTTGGGCTGCGGCCGGTGCGTCAGGCCCGGCGTGAGCCGATGGGCAAGCTGATTCCGTTGCCGATGGCCAAGGTCAATCGTCGCAATATCGAGCCGTAAACCTTCTTTATTTTCCCGGCCGGGTGACCCCGGCCTCGGGCATCGTCGATCGCGGATCGGTGAGCCAGCGCATTTTTCCCGCATTTTTCCCGCATTTTTCTGGATAGATTGGCATGAGCGATAGCGTAGAACTGTTCACTGATGGCGCCTGCAAAGGCAACCCCGGCCCCGGCGGCTGGGGCGCTCTGCTGGTGTGCAAAGGCGTCGAAAAGGAATTGTGGGGCGGCGAAGCCAACACCACCAACAACCGCATGGAGCTGATGGGCGCGATCAAAGGCCTGGAAGAACTCAAGCGTTCCTGCGACGTGCTGCTGGTGACGGATTCGCAGTACGTGATGAAGGGCATCAACGAATGGATGGCCAACTGGAAAAAACGCGGCTGGAAGACGGCGGCGAAAGAGCCGGTGAAGAATGCCGACCTGTGGAAGTTGCTCGACGAGCAGGTCAACCGCCACACCGTGACCTGGAAATGGGTACGCGGCCACATCGGCCACCATGGCAACGAACGCGCTGACCAACTGGCCAACCGCGGCGTCGACGAAGTACGCGGTTACAAGCAGGATTGATCCAGCGTTGATCGTTCCAACGCTCTGCGTGGGAATGCAGCCGGGGACGCTCCGCGTCCCCATCCAGAGCTGAACGCGGAGCGTCCGTTGAGGCATTCCCACGCCGAGCATGGGAACGAGCATGGCGCGGCCTTCACGAGCGAGCCTGCGAGCATGTTAAGATCGCCGCTTTTGCACGATTGACCCGTTGAGAGCTGAGCACTGATGGCCACCAGATCCGTTGTACTCGATACCGAAACCACCGGCATGCCGGTGACCGACGGCCACCGGATTATCGAAATCGGTTGTGTCGAGTTGATCGGTCGGCGCCTCACTGGCCGGCATTTCCACGTTTACCTGCAACCGGACCGCGAGAGTGATGAAGGCGCCATCGGCGTTCACGGCATCACCAACGAATTCCTGGTCGGCAAGCCGCGTTTCAATGAAGTCGCCGATGAGTTTTTCGAATTCATCAAAGGCGCACAGCTGATCATCCATAACGCGGCGTTCGACGTTGGTTTCATCAACAACGAATTCGCGCTGATGGGCCAGCACGATCGTGCTGACATCACCCAGCATTGCTCGATCCTCGACACCTTGATGATGGCCCGGGAACGTCACCCGGGTCAGCGCAACAGCCTCGATGCCTTGTGCAAACGTTACGGCGTCGACAACTCCGGCCGTGAGTTGCACGGCGCCTTGCTCGACTCCGAGATTCTCGCTGACGTTTACCTGACCATGACCGGCGGCCAGACCAGCCTGTCGCTGGCCGGCAATGCTTCGGACGGCAACGGCTCGGGCGACGGTGCAGACAACTCCGCCACGGAAATCCGCCGCTTGCCGGTGGATCGCCGACCAACGCGGATCATTCCGGCCAGCGAAGATGACCTGGCGCAACACGTAGCGCGACTCGAAGCGATCGCCAAGTCTGCCGGCGCACCATCACTGTGGCAGCAACTCGCCGAAGCAAAAGCCCAGGCCTGAGGCTAGCGCTAACCTGTGGCGAGGTGGCTTGCCCCCGTTCGGCTGCGCAGCAGTCGCCAATCCTGCACATGCAGTGTGATTGGGGAAATGCAGGGGGCCGCTTCGCGCCCCAACGGGGGCAAGCCCCCTCGCCACAGGATGTCACTCTCCTCAAATTTGGGATTCTGATCACTGCTGTGGCAGCAACTCGCCGAGGCAAAGCCCAGCTCTGAGGCTAGCGCTAACCTGTGGCGAGGGGGCTTGCCCCCGTTCGGCTGAGCAGCAGTCGCCAATCCTGCACATGCGGTGTGACTGTTGGAATGCAGGGGGCCGCTTCGCGCCCCAAGGGGGGCAAGCCCCCTCGCCACGGGATGTAACTCTCCTCAAAATTGGGATTCTGATTGCTATCGTGGCAGCAACTAGCCGAGGCAAAGCCCAGGTCAGAGCCTGACGCGAACCTGTGGTGAGGGGGCTTGCCCCCGTTCGGCTGCGCAGCAGTCGCCAATCCTGCACATGCAGTGTGATTGGGGAAATGCAGGGGGGGCGCTTCGCGCCCCAACGGGGGCAAGCCCCCTCGCCACGGGGGGTCACCCTTCCTCAAATTTGGGATTCTGATCACTATCGTGGCAGCAACTAGCCGAGGCAAAGCCCAGGTCTGAGGCTGACGCGAACCTGTGGCGAGGGGGCTTGCCCCCGTCCGGCTGCGCAGCAGTCGCCAATCCTGCACATGCGGTGTGACTGTTGGAATGCAGGAGGCCGCTTCGCGCCCCAACGGGGGCAAGCCCCCTCGCCACGGGATGTCACCCTCCTCAAATTTGGGATTCTGATTGCTATCGTGGCAGCGACGCGCCGAGGCAGAGCCAGGTCTGAGGCTAGCGCGAACCTGTGGCGAGGGGGCTCGCCCCCGTTCGGCTGCGCAGCAGTCGCCAATCCTGCGCATGCGGTGTGATTGGGGAAATGCAGGGGGCCGCTTCGCGCCCCAACGGGGGCAAGCCCCCTCGCCACGGGATGTCACTCTCCTCAAATTTGGGATTCTGATCGCTATCGTGGCAGCAAATCGCCGAGGGAAGGCTCAGGTCTGAGGCTAGCGCGAACCTGTGGTGAGGGGGCTCGCCCCCGTCCGGCTGCGCAGCAGTCGCCAATCCTGCACATGCGGTGTGGCTGTGGAAATGCAGGGGGCCGCTTCGCGCCCCAACGGGGGCGAGCCCCCTCGCCACGGGGTGTCACCCTTACTCAAATTTGGGATTCTGATCGCTATCGTGGCAGCGACTCGCCGAGGCAAAGCCAGCTCTGAGGCTAGCGGGAACCTGTGGCGAGGGGGCTTGCCCCCGTTCGGCTGCGCAGCAGTCGCCAATCCTGCACATGCAGTGTGATTGGAGAAATGCAGGGGGCCGCTTCGCGCCCCAACGGGGGCGAGCCCCCTCGCCACGGGATTTCACTCTTCTTCATAATTTGAATTCTGTTCAGGGCTGCTGCCCACGGGATGTAACTATCCCAATTCAGCATTTTTGCCCAACACTGCTGGCCACATGATGGTGCATCCGCTGACCCGCTTCAGGGCATCCGCACTCGCCACATTCGCCGCAACCCTCTACCCTGATGAAATTGGCAGGCTGCGGTCTGCCGCCTCAGGACACTGAGCCTCATGTACAAAGATTTGAAATTTCCGGTGCTGATCGTGCACCGCGACATCAAGGCCGACACGGTTGCCGGCGACCGCGTGCGCGGGATCGCGCGGGAGCTGGAGCAGGAAGGCTTCAGCATTTTGAGTGCGGTGGATTACGCCGAAGGGCGCCTTGTGGCGTCGACCCATCACGGCCTCTCGTGCATGTTGATCGCCGCCGAGGACGCCAGCTCCAACTCGCATTTGTTACACAATATGGCCGAATTGATCGGTCTGGCGCGTGTTCGGGCGCCGGACTTGCCGATCTTCGCGCTCGGCGAACAGGTCACACTGGAAAATGCCCCGGCCGATGCGATGGCTGAGCTTAATCAACTGCGCGGCATCCTTTACCTGTTCGAAGACACCGTGCCGTTCCTCGCCCGCCAAGTCGCCCGCGCCGCGCGCAAATACCTCGACGGTCTGCTCCCGCCATTCTTCAAGGCGCTGGTGCAGCACACCGCCGATTCCAATTATTCCTGGCACACGCCCGGCCACGGTGGTGGCGTGGCGTATCACAAGAGCCCGGTGGGGCAGGCGTTTCACCAGTTTTTCGGTGAAAACACCCTGCGCTCGGACCTGTCGGTGTCAGTCCCGGAGCTCGGTTCGCTGCTTGATCACACGGGCCCGCTGGCCGAGGCTGAGGCGCGGGCCGCACGCAATTTCGGCGCCGATCACACCTTCTTCGTGATCAACGGCACCTCGACCGCGAACAAGATTGTCTGGCATTCCATGGTCGCTCGCGATGACCTGGTCCTGGTCGACCGCAACTGCCACAAATCGGTGCTGCACTCGATCATCATGACCGGCGCCATTCCGCTGTACCTGTGCCCCGAGCGCAATGAGCTTGGGATCATCGGCCCGATTCCGTTAAGCGAATTCAGCCGCGAATCGATCCAGGCGAAAATCGACGCCAGCCCGCTGACCAAGGGCCGCGCGCCCAAAGTCAAACTGGCAGTGGTAACCAACTCGACCTACGACGGCCTCTGCTACAACGCCGAGCTGATCAAACAGCAACTCGGCAACAGCGTCGAAGTCCTGCATTTCGACGAAGCCTGGTATGCCTACGCGGCGTTTCACGAATTCTTCGCCGGACGCTACGGAATGGGCACCGCGCGCAGCGAAGACAGCCCGCTGGTGTTCACCACCCATTCCACGCACAAATTGCTCGCCGCGTTCAGCCAGGCCTCGATGATTCACGTGCAGGACGGCGGCGCGCGGCAACTGGACCGCGATCGCTTCAACGAAGCGTTCATGATGCACATCTCCACCTCGCCGCAATACAGCATCATCGCCTCGCTGGACGTCGCGTCGGCGATGATGGAAGGCCCGGCCGGGCGTTCGCTGTTACAGGAAATGTTCGATGAGGCGCTGAGTTTCCGCCGGGCGCTGGCCAATCTGCGCCAGCACATTGCGGCGGACGATTGGTGGTTTTCGATCTGGCAGCCGCCGTCGGTGGAAGGCATCAATCGCGTCAGCACTGAAGACTGGCTGCTGCAACCCGACGCCGATTGGCATGGTTTTGGCGGCGTAACCGATGATTACGTGTTGCTTGATCCAATCAAAGTCACCTTGGTCATGCCGGGCCTGACCGCTGGCGGTGCCCTCAGCGAGCGCGGGATTCCGGCGGCGGTGGTCAGCAAATTCCTCTGGGAACGCGGGTTGGTGGTCGAGAAGACCGGCCTGTACTCCTTTCTGGTGCTGTTCTCGATGGGCATCACCAAAGGCAAATGGAGCACGCTGCTCACCGAGTTGCTCGAATTCAAGCGCAGCTACGACGCCAACGTCAGCCTCGGCGCGTGCCTGCCGTGTGTCGCTCATGAGAACCCATCGCGGTATCAAGGCATGGGCCTGCGCGATCTGTGTGATCAACTGCACACCTGCTACCGCAGCAACGCCACGGCCAAACACCTGAAACGCATGTACACCGTGCTCCCGGAAATCGCCATGAAACCCGCCGACGCCTATGATCAACTGGTGCGCGGCGAGGTCGAGGCGGTGTCGATCGATGCGCTGGACGGGCGCATTGCGGCGGTGATGCTGGTGCCGTACCCGCCGGGCATTCCGTTGATCATGCCCGGTGAGCGCTTCACCGAGTCGACCCGCTCGATCATCGATTACCTTTCATTCGCCCGTACCTTCGACAGCAGCTTCCCCGGATTTGTCGCCGATGTGCACGGATTGCAACACGAAGACGAGGGCAATGGACGGCACTACACCGTCGATTGCATCAAGGAATGAGGACCTTTCCCAGCATGCAACCGGTCATGAATCCAAAGTATCCAGGGCTGTCGGTACGCGTTGCCGACGAGGGTTTTGCGCCTTACATCTGGGGCAGCGATTTCAGTTTCGAAGTCGCCGCTTACGGTGCCGCCGCCATCGATACCCCGGTGGCGCAGTGGCCGGTGACGCCGATCACGCCTTATCGCAAGTGTTACGGCATCGACCCGGAAGAGTTCAGCAGTTTCCGCGATGCCGCCGACAGCGCGATTTTCATGGCGTATCTGGATGACGAGCCGGTCGGCCACTTGGTCATCAGCACCAATTGGAACGGCTTTGCGCACATCGATGAATTGGCGGTGCACGCTCCGGCGCGGCGCCACGGCGTGGCCAAGGCGTTGCTGGACGTCGCGCAATTCTGGAGTCGCAAGAAGAAGTTGCCGGGCATCATGCTCGAAACCCAGAACAACAACCTGGGCGCCTGCCGGCTCTATGAACGCTGTGGCTACGTGATTGGCGGCATCGATCATTTGCGCTATCGCGGCATCGATCCAAACACCGCCGAGGTGGCGTTGTTCTGGTATCGCTTGTTTGATAACCCGCTGGAAAACCCGCTCAGCTCGACAACATCGCCACGGCTTGTTCCGTGATGATCGCCAGCAACGCCTGAACGGCGGGCGAGGGCTCGGCGTTCTTCAGGGTCAAGGCATAGAGGCTGATCGGCACGGCGGGCGCCAACGGGCACACGTCGAGCCCGGACGACTTGGCGCCGAGTGCGGTAAACGGATCTACAATGGCCAAGCCTTCGCCAGCCTCGACCATGCTGCGCATCATTTGATGCGTTTGCACGCGCGTCTGGATCACTAGCGCCGGGCGCAATGCCTGCAACTTGGTTTCCAGCGCCGGGCTCAGCGGATCATGGCCGTCGAGGCCGACCATCGACTGCCCGGCCAGATCCTGCACCGACACGTATTTCTGTTTGGGTTGCAGCCAGCCATGCGGCGCGAGCAATTGCAGTTTGCCTTGGGCAATCACTTGGCAATCGACGTCGGCGTGCTCGGGATCGTGCAGGCTCAGGCCCAGATCACTCTCGCGCAGCAACAGGCTACGGACGATCTCGCGGGTGGGTTGGCTGAGGAGGGTGCACGGCGCATCGGGGAAACGTCGGCGCAGGGCCGCGATGCTGTGGGGCAATAATTGTTGGGCCAGCGGTGGGGTGCCGATGACGCGCAGTGGCGGTGCGAGGTATTGCTTGAGGCTGTCAGCCAGACGTTGCACCGGCTCCAGCGCCTGGTAGACGTGGGCAATTTCGACCTGCAGTTGCCGCGCTTCGCGCGTGGCCTGCAATCGGCCGCGCACACTGGAAAACAGCATGAAACCCAACTGACCCTCGGCGTCGCGCAAGACGCTTTCGACCTCGGCCACCGGCAACTGCAACCATTCGGCGGCGGTACCCAGGTGACCGGTCTGCAACAGCGCCTGAATCACTTCGATATGACGTAAACGCATGCGTGAAGTCCATGTTCAGCAGGTGAGGGAGTCAGTGGCTGAATCCTAACTCAAGTGCGTGCATATGACTTCTGCTCATAACACTGGGTTATGAAGCGACGGTAGGTTCCGGCAGTTTACCGATGTAGGTATCCGGTTCACGCGTCAAGGTAATGTCCGACTGAACCAACTGGAAACGGTTTTCGTCGAGCTGTTTCATGCGATCGCCGATAGCCAGTTTGTAGGTGGTGACCGGCGCTGAGCCTTCAACACCGTCTGCCGACGGGGTGGATTCCTGGAACTCATGCACGGAATAAACGCGACCTTCCGCGTCTCTCGCATGAAACTGACCGACCAGTACTGCTGCCATCTGCTTAGAACCTCTGGAGATAAATCACTCAATTTGCGGTTCTGTAGACCGCTGTTAAGCGAGGTAAGTTTTCCTGCTGGAAAAAAATAGTCAGCGGCGGCATTTTTCGCTCGCCCGCTGCTTGAATCGTCATTTATAACTACACGTCCTTTCCATCGCACAGTCGAGAATCTTCCATGAGCAACGTCTATACGATCGCCGTTGTGGTCGGCAGCTTGAGAAAAGAGTCGATCAATCGCAAGGTCGCACTGGCCCTGGCTGATCTGGCGCCGGCCAATCTGAAGCTGAACATCGTCGAAATAGGCGATTTGCCGCTCTACAACGAAGACATCGATGGCGATTCACCGCCGGCAGCCTACAGCACTTTCCGCCAACAAGTGAGCTCATCCGACGCAGTGCTGTTCGTCACGCCGGAATACAACCGTTCGGTGCCGGCGCCATTGAAGAATGCGATTGACGTGGGATCGCGCCCTTACGGCCAGAGTGCCTGGAGCGGCAAGCCGGGCGCGGTGATCAGCGTGTCGCCGGGCGCCATCGGTGGTTTCGGCGCCAACCATCATCTGCGCCAGTCGATGGTGTTTCTCGATGTGCCGCTGATGCAGCAACCGGAAGCGTACCTGGGCGGCGCGGGCACGGCGTTCGATGAAGCGGGCAAGTTGTCGGAAACGGTGAAGCCGTTCCTGCAAAAATTCATCAATGCCTACGGCCAATGGGTCGAACAACACAAAAAGGTCTGACAGACCCCTGTAGGAGCAAAGCTTGCTCGCGATAGCGTCCGCACAGCCAACATCAAAGTTGCCTGATACAGCGCGATCGCGAGCAAGCTTTGCTCCCACAACTATTTGTGGTTGCTGAGGATATTTGTTCGCCACCACGGAATTATCGCTTCGGCCATTCACTCTGTAGGATGTCCTCCCTTCCGATTGTCTGTTCAAGGCTGCTTGCGCATGCTCACTGCGTCGTTGATTTTTCTGTTGACCATAACCCTGGTGATTTGGCAGCCCAAAGGCCTCGGCGTTGGCTGGAGCGCGGTGCTCGGCGCGGCACTGGCGCTGCTGTTCGGCGTGGTGCACCTCAGCGACATTCCGCTGGTGTGGCAGATCATCTGGAACGCCACCGGCACCTTTGTGGCGCTGATCATCATCAGCCTGTTGCTCGACGAAGCCGGGTTTTTTGCCTGGGCGGCGTTGCACGTGGCGCGCTGGGGCAAGGGCAGTGGGCGCAAGCTGTTTGCCTTTATGGTGCTGCTCGGCGCATTGGTATCGGCATTGTTTGCCAATGACGGCGCAGCGCTGATCCTCACACCAATTGTGATTTCCATGCTGCTGGCGCTGCGTTTCTCGCCGGCCGCGACCCTGGCATTCGTCATGGGCGCCGGGTTTATCGCCGACACCGCGAGCCTGCCGCTGGTGGTGTCGAACTTGGTGAACATCGTTTCCGCCGACTTCTTCCACATCGGCTTCAACCGCTACGCGGCGGTGATGGTCCCGGTCAACTTCGTCAGCGTCGGCGCCACGTTGGCGATGCTGATGTGGTTCTTTCGCAAGGACATTCCCAAGGCCTACGACCCCGAACAACTGGAAGACCCGAGCACGGCGATTCACGACAAAGCCACGTTTTACGCCGGTTGGGCCGTGTTGGTGATTCTGCTGGTGGGCTGCTTCGCCCTGGAACCGCTGGGCATTCCGATCAGCGCGATTTCTGCGGTGTGCGCAGCGTTGCTGCTGGCGATCGCGGCGCGCGGGCACAAGATTTCCACGCGCAAAGTGATGAAAGAAGCGCCGTGGCACATCGTGATTTTCTCGCTGGGCATGTACCTGGTGGTCTACGGTTTGCGCAACGCCGGGCTCACCGATTATCTCGCTGGCTGGCTCAACTATTTCGCCGGCCACGGCATCTGGGGCGCGGCGATGGGCACCGGGGTGCTGACGGCGCTGCTGTCGTCAATCATGAACAATCTGCCGACGGTGCTGATCGGGCTGTTATCGATTGATGCCAGCCAGGCGAGCGGGGTGATCAAGGAAGCGATGATTTACGCCAACGTCATCGGCAGCGATCTCGGGCCGAAAATCACCCCGATTGGCAGTCTGGCGACGTTGTTGTGGCTGCATGTGCTGGAGCGCAAAGGCATTCGGATTGGCTGGGGTTATTACTTCAAAGTCGGGATTGTGCTGACGGTGCCGGTGTTGTTGGTGACATTGGCGGCGTTGGCGCTGCGGTTGTCCTTCTAGACCGAGTTGGGGCATTCGCGGGCAAGCCTCGCTCCTACAGGAGTTGTGTCGTTCATATCATTCCCAAACGACCCAAACCTGTAGGAGCGAGGCTTGCCCGCGAAGAGGCCCGACCAGACGCCACAACTCCTTAGCCATTACCCGGCACATTCGGCCAAAGATCCGCCACCAGAAACAGCCGCTCCGCTTCCTCCCACTCGCCTTGCGCATTCTCGATCAGGCGCACCATCAACTGCGCCGGTGCCAGCGGTTCGAGCGCGGCAATCCACCTATCCAACTGCTCCCGCTGCCACGTCTGCTCCGCCGGGTAATGCGCCGGCGCCAGCCAGGCGTGGCGGGGCAGGGGTTGCCAGCGGCCGAACGGCCGTTGCACGACAAAGTCCGCCCAATCCTTCTGATGCAACCAGCTCCCGCGCAAGTGCTGCGGGTGCGCGCCGACCGGCGCGGCGGCGTGCCCCGGCCACGGATATAACAGGTAACCGCCAAGCCACAAATGTGCGCTGAATTGTTGGATATCCAGCACAGCGAGCACTTCGCGGCTTTCCGGTCGGGCGGAAATCGGCAATTGATGCTGGCTCAAATGCGCCAGTTTCCGGTCCAGCCGGTCATGGCAACCGGGGCCGAGCCACTGCGCGGTGTCATGGCCGTCACCGTTTTGCGGACCCAAATAAAGCTTGATCGCCAGTTCCAGGTGATGCACGCCGTCGCGGTCGCGCAGCAGCATGTCGAGCTCGCCGAGGGTGTGGCCCTCGCGGCGGATCGGCAGATTGGCGGCGATCAATTCGATGCCCGGCGCATGCCGCACCGCGTATTGCCACAAGCGTTCGTAATACAGGCCCAGCCGTCGAGTGCGTGATTGCGCCAGCCAGTGCAACAAGTCGTAACTGTCGCGATCCAGTTGGCGCAACCAGCGTTCGAGGCCGTCCGGCGCCTGCACCCAATCGCTTCCGGTCAGCGGATGACGCTGCGGCCACGGCGGTTCGCCGAGCATTGGCGGGGCGAGGATGACCCACGCCAAGTCGCGCACTTCCGGATGGCGCAACTGGTGGGGCAACTGGAGCAAATCTGGAAACAGGATCATCTTGCGAGCATAGCCGGTCAGATCGCGGCTGAAAGGATTTTGTCTACGGGCGGCTTTCGCCCATAATCGGGTTTTTTCACCGTCGCGCAGGAACCTCATGGAGCAATTTCGCAATATCGGCATCATCGGTCGCCTGGGCAGTTCACAGGTGCTGGATACCGTCCGCCGACTGAAACGGTTTCTGCTCGATCGTCACTTGCACGTGATCCTCGAGGACACCATTGCCGAAGTCCTGCCGGGCCATGGCCTGCAGACTTCATCGCGCAAGATGCTCGGCGAAGTCTGCGACATGGTCATCGTCGTCGGCGGTGACGGCAGCCTGCTCGGCGCCGCGCGTGCGCTGGCCCGACACAACGTTCCGGTGCTGGGGATCAACCGTGGCAGCCTGGGGTTCCTCACCGACATTCGCCCCGATGAGCTGGAAGTCAAAGTCGCCGAAGTGCTCGACGGCCACTATCTGGTGGAAAACCGCTTCCTGCTGCAAGCCGAAGTGCGCCGCCACGCCGAAGCCATCGGCCAGGGTGACGCGCTGAACGACGTGGTGCTGCACCCCGGCAAATCCACGCGAATGATCGAGTTCGAGCTGTACATCGACGGCCAGTTCGTCTGCAGCCAGAAGGCTGACGGCCTGATCGTCGCGACGCCGACCGGCTCCACCGCGTATGCCTTGTCGGCCGGTGGCCCGATCATGCACCCCAAGCTCGACGCTATTGTGATTGTGCCGATGTACCCCCATACCTTGTCTGGCCGGCCAATTGTGGTCGACGGCAACAGTGAGCTGAAAATCGTCGTGTCCAAGGATATGCAGATTTACCCGCAAGTCTCCTGTGATGGGCAGAACCACTTCACCTGCGCGCCGGGTGACACCATCACCATCAGCAAAAAAGCGCAGAAGCTGCGGCTGATTCACCCGCTCGACCACAACTATTACGAAGTGTGCCGGACCAAGCTTGGCTGGGGCAGCCGTTTGGGTGGTGGAGGCGACTGATGCTCGATCCCGCGCGTAGCTACGACCTGATCGGTGACGTGCACGGTTGCGCTCTGACCCTTGAGCACTTGCTCGACCGTCTCGGTTATCACAAACACGCTGGCGTCTGGCGACATCCATCGCGCATGGCGGTGTTTGTCGGCGACATCATCGACCGCGGCCCGCGGATTCGCGAGGCGCTGCACATCGTTCACGACATGGTCGAGGCCGGTCAGGCGCTGTGCATCATGGGCAACCATGAATTCAACGCGCTCGGCTGGAGCACTCCGGCGCCGCCGGGCAGCGGCAAGCAATTCGTGCGCGAACACACGCCACGCCACGCGCGCCTGCTGGGCGAAACCCTGACCCAATTCGAGGATCATCCGGGTGACTGGCACGACTTCCAGCAATGGTTCTATGAACTGCCATTGTTCGTCGATGCCGGGCGTTTCCGCGTGGTCCACGCCTGTTGGGATGCCGGGCTGATCCAGCCGTTGCGCGCGTTGTTCCCCGATGGCTGCGTCGATGAGCATTTCCTCCAGGCCTCGGCCGTGCCCGGCAGTTTCGCCTGCACGGTGTTCGATCGCCTGTTGCGCGGCACCGACATGCGCCTGCCGGATGGCCAGACCATGACCAGCGGCGACGGCCTGACGCGTTCGTTCTTCCGCACCAAATTCTGGGAAGACGACCCGCAAACCTACGGAGACATTGTGTTTCAACCCGACGCCTTGCCTGAACCGGTGGCGCTGACGCCACTGTCGTCCTCTGAAAAGAGCAATTTGCTGCGCTACGGCGTCGATGAGCCGTTGTTGTTTGTCGGCCATTACTGGCGCAGCGGCAAACCGGCGCCGATCCGCCCGAACCTCGCCTGCCTGGATTACAGCGCCGTGCTCTACGGCAAATTGGTCGCTTATCGTCTGGACCAGGAAACCCGCCTCGATCCGCACAAGTTTGTCTGGGTCGATGTCGAGCGCCCGGAGGCTTTGCAATGAGTACGGTGGCGGTTTTGCGTCTGCCGCTGGCGGTGGATTTGAGTGGTTTCGTCAAACTGCTGCAACGCATGCAAGTCCCGCATCGGGTTAGCGAAGAGGCGGGCGAGCAGGTGCTGTGGGTGCCGGACAACATCAGCGAAGACGTGCGTTCGCTGTACGAACGCTTTCCCGCCGGTGATCCGGAGCAGCAGCTCGACATCCCGGTGGCACAGACCAGCAAACGTCCAGGTTTGGTCGAGCAACTGCGCCACAGCAAAGCGACCGCGGTGGTTTTGCTGCTGAGCCTGATCGTCGGCGCGGTGACGTTGCTCGGGGAAAACCTTGAGACCATGCACTGGTTTACCTTCCTTGATTTCCGCGTGGTCGGCGAATACATCCAGTTCACGCCATTGGCCGACAGCCTGGCGGCGGGGCAGTGGTGGCGCCTGGTCACGCCGATGTTGCTGCACTTTGGCTTCCTGCACCTGGCCATGAACGGCATGTGGTATTGGGAACTGGGCCGGCGCATCGAGGCGCGGCAGGGCAGCATCAACCTGATCGGCCTGACGTTGCTGTACAGCCTGGTGTCGAACTATTCGCAGTTTTATTACAGCGGCGCAACGCTGTTTGGTGGCTTGTCCGGCGTGCTCTACGGCTTGCTCGGGCATTGCTGGATCTTCCAGTTGCTGTCGCCGAACCCGGCTTATCGCCTGCCGCGTGGCGTGCTGGTGATGATGCTGATCTGGCTGGTGGTATGCATGTCCGGGCTGATCTCGATGATCGGTTTTGGCGAAATCGCCAACGCCGCGCACGTCAGCGGGCTGCTCATCGGATGCTTCACCGGTTTGTTGGGCGGTTTGTACAACCGCCGTAAACTCGCCGTCTAAAACAGTTATTGCATAAAGAGCGCGGAGACCCTGATGTCCTCTTTTAACGAAATGATCAAAAACATCACCCCCGATATCTATCAGAGCTTGAAGCTGGCGGTGGAAATCGGCAAATGGTCGGACGGTGGCAAACTCACCGCCGAGCAACGCGAACTGTCGCTGCAAGCGATGATCGCCTGGGAAATCCAGAATCTGCCCGAAGATCAGCGCACCGGTTACATGGGCCCGCAGGAATGCAGCTCCAAGTCGATTGAAGTGCCGAATATCCTGTTCAAGTCGGATGCCATCCATTGATTGAGATTGGCCGCGGTGCAATCAGCAAAATGTCGGCGCGCCTTGATGGGCCGGACGTGCAATACGCTTTTCGACTGGGCGACACCGAGGTGCCGGTCAATCCATTGATCGGCAGCACGGTCCGCCTCGAATTCCTGGGGGCGATTTTCTGTTCCCATTGCGGACGCAAGACCAAAACCAGTTTCAGCCAGGGTTATTGCTACCCGTGCATGACCAAATTGGCGCAGTGCGACCTGTGCATCATGAGCCCGGAACGCTGCCACTTCGACGCCGGCACCTGCCGTGATCCGGAGTGGGGCCAGACGTTTTGCATGACCGACCACATCGTTTACCTGTCGAATTCGTCGGGGGTGAAAGTCGGGATTACCCGGCTCAACCAGTTGCCGACCCGCTGGATCGATCAGGGCGCGCGCCAGGCGTTGCCGATCATGCGCGTCTCGACTCGCCAGCAATCGGGCTTCGTCGAAGACCTGTTCCGCAGTCAAGTGGCGGACAAGACCAATTGGCGTGCTTTACTCAAGGGCGAAGCGCTGTCGGTGGATCTGGCTGAAGTTCGCGATCAGTTGTTCGAGAGCTGCGCCGAAGGTTTGCAAGGTTTGCAGGAACGATTCGGCCTACAGGCAATCCAGACTATTGCCGATGTCGACGTCCTCGAAATCCGCTATCCGGTCGAGCAATACCCGGCCAAGATCGTCAGCTTCAACCTGGACAAGAACCCGATTGCCGAAGGCACGCTGTTGGGGATCAAGGGCCAGTACCTGATTTTCGACACCGGCGTCATCAATATTCGCAAGTACACGGCCTATCAGCTCGCCGTGCATAGTTAAGGATTCCAGCATGCGCACCGAACAACCGAAGATGATTTACCTGAAGGACTATCAGGCGCCCGACTACCTGATCGACGAGACGCACCTGACCTTCGAGTTGTTCGAGGACCACAGCCTGGTCCATGCGCAACTGGTGATGCGCCGTAATCCCGAGCGCGGTCCGGGCCTGCCTCCGCTGGTGCTCGATGGCCAGCAGCTGGAATTGCTGACGGTCAACCTGGCCGACCGCGAGCTTGGCGCCGACGACTATGTGCTGACTGAAAACCACCTGACATTGCATCCGCAGAGCGAACGTTTCACGGTCGACACCACCGTGCGCATTCACCCGGAAACCAACACCGCGCTGGAAGGTTTGTACAAATCCAGCGGCATGTTCTGCACCCAGTGCGAGGCCGAAGGCTTTCGCAAGATCACCTATTACCTCGACCGCCCGGACGTGATGAGCAAGTTCACCACCACGGTCGTCGCCGAGCAGCACAGCTACCCGGTGCTGCTGTCCAACGGCAACCCGATTGCCAGCGGTCCTGGCGAAGACGGCCGGCACTGGGCGACCTGGGAAGACCCGTTCATGAAACCGGCGTATCTGTTTGCGCTGGTGGCCGGTGACCTTTGGTGCGTCGAAGACACCTTCACCACCATGACCGAGCGCTCGGTGGCGCTGCGCATTTACGTCGAGCCGGAAAACATCGACAAGTGCCAGCACGCGATGAACAGCTTGAAGAAGTCGATGCGCTGGGACGAAGAGGTCTACGGTCGCGAATACGATCTGGACATCTTCATGATTGTCGCGGTCAACGACTTCAACATGGGCGCGATGGAGAACAAAGGCCTCAACATCTTCAACTCCAGCGCCGTGCTGGCCCGCGCCGAAACCGCCACCGACGCCGCGCACCAGCGCGTTGAAGCGATCGTCGCCCACGAATACTTCCACAACTGGTCGGGCAACCGCGTGACCTGCCGCGACTGGTTCCAGTTGTCGCTCAAGGAAGGCTTCACGGTGTTCCGCGATTCCGGTTTCTCCGCCGACATGAACTCGGCTACGGTCAAGCGCATCCAGGACGTGGCTTATCTGCGCACCCACCAGTTCGCCGAAGACGCCGGCCCGATGGCCCACGCCGTGCGCCCGGACAGCTTCATCGAGATTTCCAACTTCTACACCCTGACCGTGTATGAAAAGGGTTCGGAAGTGGTCCGCATGCTCCACACCTTGCTCGGCGCTGAGGGTTTCCGTAAGGGCAGCGACCTGTATTTCGACCGCCATGACGGTCAAGCCGTGACCTGCGACGACTTCATCAAAGCCATGGAAGACGCGAATGGCGTTGACCTGACGCAGTTCAAACGCTGGTACAGCCAGGCTGGTACGCCACGTCTGGCGGTGAGCGAGTCTTACGATGCGGCGGCGAAAACCTACAGCCTGACGTTCCGTCAGAGCTGCCCGGCAACCCCGGACAAGGTTGAGAAACTTCCGTTTGTGATTCCTGTGGAACTCGGTCTGCTGGATTCCAAAGGCGCGCCTGTAGCGTTGCGCCTGTCGGGTGAAGATGCTGCTCAAGGCACCTCGCGGGTGATTTCGGTGACGGAAGCCGAGCAGACGTTCACCTTCGTTGATATCGCCGAACAGCCTTTGCCTTCGCTGTTGCGTGGTTTCTCGGCGCCGGTGAAGTTGAGCTTCCCGTACAACCGCGATCAGTTGATGTTCCTGATGCAGCACGACAGCGACGGTTTTAATCGTTGGGATGCCGGGCAGCAGCTGTCGGTGCAAGTGCTGCAGGAGTTGATCGCGCAGCAGCAGAAAGGCGAAACGCTGGTGCTGGATCAGCGGCTGATTTCGGCCCTGCGCTCGGTGCTTTCCGATGAAACGCTGGATCAGGCAATGGTCGCGGAGATGCTGTCGTTGCCGGGCGAGGCGTATCTGACCGAGATCAGCGATGTGGCTGATGTCGATGCCATCCACACCGCGCGGGAGTTTGTGCGCAAGCAGTTGGCGGACAATTTGTTCGAGGCGTTGTGGCTGCGTTACCAGGCCAATCGTGATTTGTCGAAGAACACGCCGTATGTGGCTGAGGCTGAACATTTTGCCCGCCGCGCGCTGCAGAATATTGCGCTGTCGTACTTGATGCTGAGCGGTAAGCCGGAGGTGTTGGCGGCGACGCTGGAGCAGTTTGAGACCAGTGACAATATGACCGAGCGCCTGACGGCGTTGGCGGTGTTGGTGAATTCGCCGTTCGACGATGAGAAGGCCAAGGCGCTGGCGAGTTTCGCCGAGCACTTCAAGGATAATCCGCTGGTTATGGATCAGTGGTTCAGTGTTCAGGCGGGCAGCACGTTGCCGGGTGGGTTGGCACGGGTGAAGGCGCTGATGGAGCATCCGGCGTTCAATATCAAGAATCCGAACAAGGTGCGCGCGTTGGTAGGGGCGTTTGCCGGGCAGAATCTGGTGAATTTCCATGCAGCGGACGGTTCCGGGTATCGGTTCCTGGCGGATTTGGTGATTGAGTTGAATGGGTTCAATCCGCAGATCGCTTCTCGGCAGTTGGCGCCGCTGACCCGCTGGCGCAAATATGACGATGCGCGTCAGGCTCTGATGAAAGCGGAGTTGGAGCGGATTCGTGGCTCGGGTGAGTTGTCCAGTGATGTGTTTGAGGTGGTGAGCAAGAGCCTGGCTTGAGTTTTTTGGGCTGGTGAAAAAGGCGCCTTCGGGCGCCTTTTTTGTGTGAGGTGGATTGTGGAAATATCCATTGCTGCGGTGATGGCTGTAGGAGTGAGCCTGCTCGCGATGGCGTTATGTCATCCACCATCATTTCCAACGGCCAGGCTCCTATCGCGAGCAGGCTCACTCCTACAATTGATTGGAGATGGACGCAGTTTTGTGTACGACGATAAACCTTTGTAGGAGCTGAGCTTGCTCGCGAAAGCGGTGGATCAGTCACCAAAATTTTATCTGGCCGACCGCTTTCGCGAGCAAGCTCAGCTCCTACAGGATCGATGCCAAGCCCAAATCCGGCGTCCGCAGCCATTCCCCTGTGGGAGCGAGCCTGCTCGCGATGGCGTCTTGTCTGCCAGCACATGCACCAACTGGCCGACCGCTTTCGCGAGCAAGCTAAGCTCCTACAGGATCTGCGCCACGTCCAAATTAACTGTCAGGCAACCACGCGATAACACGGCACGTACGCCGCGCCGCCCGGCAATTTCATCCGGTGCTGGGCGACGAACGCCTTGAGCAGTTGATCGAGCGGTTGCATCACCGCCACGTCGCCGCGGATTTGATACGGGCCATGTTCCTCGATCAGGCGAATGCCCTTGTCCTTGACGTTGCCGGCGACGATCCCGGAGAACGCGCGGCGCAGGTTGGCCGCCAGTTCGTGGGCCGGCAGGCTGCGGCTCAGTTGCAGGCTGGCCATGTTTTCGTGGGTCGGGTCGAACGGGCGCTGGAAGCCTTCATCGATCTTCAGCAGCCAGTTGAAATGGAACGCGTCGTTGCGTTCGCGGCGGAACTGCTTGACCTCCTTGAGCCCGGCAGTCATCTGCCGCGCCACTTCGGCCGGGTCGTCGATGATGATTTCATAATGCTGCTTGGCCGCTTCACCGAGGGTTGCGCCGACAAACGCATCCAGTTGCTCAAGGTACGGCGCCGCGTGTTTCGGCCCGGTGAGGATGACCGGGAAGGGCAGGCCCTTGTTGTCCGGGTGCATCAAAATGCCGAGCAGGTACAGGAACTCTTCAGCGGTGCCGGCGCCGCCCGGGAAGATGATGATGCCGTGGCCGACGCGGACAAACGCTTCGAGACGCTTTTCGATGTCCGGCAGGATCACCAGCTCATTGACGATCGGGTTCGGTGCTTCGGCCGCGATAATCCCAGGTTCGGTCAGACCGAGGTAACGCCCGCCCTGAATACGCTGTTTGGCGTGAGCGATGGTCGCGCCTTTCATCGGGCCTTTCATCACGCCGGGGCCGCAACCG
This sequence comes from Pseudomonas sp. 43NM1, assembly GCF_002836905.1. Lineage (NCBI taxonomy): Bacteria > Pseudomonadati > Pseudomonadota > Gammaproteobacteria > Pseudomonadales > Pseudomonadaceae > Pseudomonas > Pseudomonas sp. 43NM1. Next base: position 40,027 of record NZ_MKGS01000125.1, read on the forward strand.
GTGCAGATGTCGAGGCTGCGCAAGCCCAGTTCATGCCCGACTTTCTTGGTGTATTTGTACTCTTCGGTGTTGATCGAGTGGCCACCCCAGCACACCACAATCTTCGGCTCGACGCCGGGGCGCAGGGTGCGCGCGTTGCGCAGCAGGTGGAACACGTAGTCGCTGATGCCTTGCGAGGTGCTGAGGTCGATGCGCTGGGCGTCGAGTTCGTTTTCGGTGTAGACGATGTCGCGCAGGGCGCTGAAAAGCATTTCCCGGGTGCTGGCGATCATTTCGCCATCGACAAAGGCGTCGGCCGGCGCGTTCAGCAGTTCGAGGCGCACGCCGCGGTCCTGCTGGTGAATGCGGATTTCGAAGTCCTTGTAGGCTTCGAGGATGGTCTTGGCGTTATCAACGTGGGCGCCGGTGTTGAGGATGGCCAGGGCGCACTGGCGGAAAAGGGTATAGGTGCTGCCGGAACCGGCTTCGCTCAGTTGCTGCACTTCACGTTGGGACAGGGTTTCGAGGCTGCCTTTAGGGCTGACGGAAGCGTTGATTACTTGACGTTGGGACATTCAATGATCCTTAAAACGATGCCGTTCAGACAGGAGTAGCGATTGGCATCCGAATAATATGTATCCAGGAAAGAAGATGGCACGAACTGCGGACTCTCGCCACGTCCCGGTTTGACGATGAAAAAATCAAAAGGAGCCCCAGCATAGCTAAATCCCTCGCAGAGGCGATAATGCCCGGCACTCTTTTCGCTCACTGATTCAAGGACGTTCGCCACCATGTTCGAAATCCAGCCGATGAATGCCGAAACCTTCCGCCGCCAGACCCGGCGCAGCACGGTGATCATTGCCCTGATTTTCCTCGCGCTGGCCATGGCGCTGTCGACCGCTGCGGTGACGTTGTTCGGTGAACCCGGCGGCGACAACCTGCGCTTCAACGTCGGCGGGGTGTTTGTCGCGGTGCTGCTGATGGTCGCGTTGATGCGCGGCACGTTCTGGCATCAGCCATGGATGGCGCCGGCGGTCTACGGCTGGCGGCTCAAGCGCAGCCTGATGAGCGTGACCAACGTCATGCACCAGGTAACAGCCGCGGTCGAGGCGGGCGATGCCGATGCGATGAAGCTGCTGCGCTTCTATCATCTCGGGTTGAGCCAGATGCATGAACTGGACGGTAACTCCAGCGATCACGGGCAATTGAACCGCGAAATGGAGCAACACAAAGAACGCATGCAAGCACGGGGCATCGACACTGAACAGACGCACTTGAACCCGGCCTGGCTCGAAGCAGTCAAGCAAACCCCACGCTAACGCCTGCGGCGCAAGGCATCAGCTAGTCTCAGCAGACCAGTGGCGGTCAGGAAGCATCGCCTCTACAGAAAAATCAGGGAATGTCATGGGACAGCCGTCCGTTAAAGTTCGTATCGAAACCCTTCAGCCGACGGCGTCATTGCTCGCCGAACAGCTGCAAGCCAGGCTCAAGGTGCGTTACGCCGTGGTGTTGCTGATCGCGGTGTGTCTGTCGATGACCGCGCTGGCGGTCTGGGAGTCGTGGAATTCGCGGCACTACCACTTGCATGACAAAGAAGTGGCGATGTCCAACCTCGCGCAGACGCTGGCCTCGCAGGCGCAATCGACGATCAAACAGGCCGATACGATGCTGTTCACCCTGGTCGATCGCCTGGAAAAGGACGGCGCGGGCCTGGCACCGTTCAGCCGCGTGCAGCAACTGCTCGTGGCGCAACGCAGCGAGCTGCCGCAGTTGCACGGCTTGTTTGTCTACGACGAAAACGGCCGTTGGCTGGTCAATTCCAACGGCGCGTCCGTTCCGCAATCGAACAACTCTGACCGCGAGTATTTTGTCTTCCACCGCGATCACCCCGAGCGCGGCCCGCACATCGGCCCGTCGATAAAAAGTCGCTCGACCGGTGAATGGATCATGACCGTTTCCAGAAGGATCAATCATCCCGACGGCCGTTTCGCCGGCGTGGCGCTGGCCACCGTGTACCTGAACCATTTCCTGGCGCTGTACGACGGCATCGACATGGGCAAAAACGGCGCGATCAGCCTGATCGCCGACAACGGCAATCTGCAGGTGCGCCGCCCGTTCAATGAAAATGATATCGGCACCAGCGTCGCCAATGGGCCGTTGTTTACGCAGTTGCTGCCGTATGCCAGTTCCGGCACGGCGACGATCAAATCGGTGATCGATGGCGTTGAACGTGTTGTCGGTTTTCGTCGGGTCGAGGGTTATCCGCTGGTCGTTTCGGCGGCGCTGAACAAGCAAGAAGTGCTGACCGCCTGGCGCCAGGAATCGTTGAACAGTGCGACCATCGTCGCGCTGCTGCTGGGGGTCCTCGGCACACTCGGTTATCGGCTGATCCGCGTGATGAAGCAGCAAAACCGCGTGCAGAACGAATTGCTCGAAGCCCAGGAAAAACTTCTCGAGATCAATCACAGCCTCGAACTGCTGGCGCTGGAAGATGCGCTGACCGGGCTGGCCAATCGACGCCAGTTCGATCTGTTCATGATTGCCGAGATGGGCCGCGCGCGGCGCAGCCAGAGCATGTTGGCGATGCTGATGATCGACGTCGATCACTTCAAGCTGTTCAACGATCACTACGGACATGTGGCGGGCGACGAATGTTTGCGCAGGATCAGCGCGATCATCATCGAGAGCATCCAGCGCCCCGGCGATCTGGCGGTGCGTTATGGCGGCGAAGAATTTGCCGTGGTGTTGCCCGGCACCGACTATGTCGGCGCGTTTCTGGTCGCCGAAAAAATCCGCCGCGCGGTGCAGCAGGCCGGCATCGTCCACAGCGAAGGGATTGAGGGCGTGGTGACGGTCAGTGTGGGGGTTTGCGCTTATGATCCGGCCTCGCAAGCCAAGGCGGATGACTTGATCGGCGCGGCGGACAAGGCGATGTACGTGGCCAAGGCGAGCGGGCGCAATATGAGTGTGATTGCCAATTGATCGGCTGAAATCTGCGGACTGCTGCGCAGTCCAGCGCCAGCAAGCTCGCTCGCCACAGTAGGTGGGTGGTTTGCGCTTCAGGTGGCGCGACGGAGTTTCCAGAGGCGGATCAGGCGCGCGTAGACCAGCACGTTGACCGCCAGCACGATGCTGCCGAGCCCGAGTTGAATGGTCGGGGTCAGCCCGGCCGGGTAGATGATCGGCAATACGTAATGTTCGATGAAGCCGCCGCCATACACGGTTTGCCCGGCCGCTTCGCGCATCAGGTTTTCCCAATAGGTCAGCGGGCAGGTCAGGTGAAACACCTCGACGATCACGCCCCACGTCGCAGCGGGCAGGTGCCACCAGACCAGGTGATGCCATTTGAGCACCAGCAGTCCGCCGAATAGCACGAACAAAATGAACAACAAGTGAAACAGCACCAGCCCGTCGGCGGCGATTCGGTAAAGCATGTCGGCTCCCTGACTTTTCAAGTGAATGGCGCCATGTTACTCGGCTGCGGCGTCGCGCTCCAGATGGGCAAAATTGTGCATGCCTTCGAGCCCGACTGCTGGCACAGTTGGCGGTCAATTCATCGGTGAAGCGTGTTATGTCCAACTCACATTTGCCGCGCAGCGCGTTTTTGCGTGGCGCGGCGGCGATCATGCCGTTGTCCCTGGCCACCGCGCCGTGGGGATTGCTCGCCGGTTCGATGGCCATCGAGGCCAACCTCACGCCGCTGCAAGGTCAGGGCTTGTCGAGCATCGTGTTTGCCGGCGCCGCACAATTGGTCGCGATCGGCATGCTCAAGGGCGGCGCCGGGGTCTTTTCGATTCTGCTGACGACGTTGCTGCTGACCTCGCAGCATTTGCTCTATGGCATGAGCATGCGTTCAGTGATTTCGCCGCTGCCGGGGCGCTGGCGCGTGGGATTGGGCTTTTTGCTCACTGATGAGTTGTTTGCGTTGACCAGTCAGCACGACAAACAGCAGTTCAATCGCTGGTATGCGCTGGGCGTCGGCCTGACGTTTTATATCGCCTGGAACCTCTTCACCCTGGCCGGGATCGTCCTCGGCAGCAGCATTCCGGGGCTTGAGCATCTGGGCCTGGATTTCTCGATTGCCGCGACGTTTATCGCGCTGATCACGCCGGTGGTGCGCAACGTGCCAACGGTGGTCTGCGTGGCGGTGTCGCTGTTCTGCTCGGTGTTGTTCAGTTATTGGCAATGGGGCTCGGCGCTGGTGCTGTCGGGGCTGGCCGGGATGACCGCCGGGTTTATCTGCAACAAACTGTATTTGGAGCGCACATGATGGTCTGGGCGGTGATTATCGGCATGGGCGTGTTGGTGTTTCTCAATCGCTACGTGTTCCTCGAACCGCGCTTGCCGCTGCGCTTGAGCAGCAACGCGCGGCAGTTTCTCGGCTTCGCGGTGCCGGGCATGCTCACGGCGATTTGCGGGCCGATTGTGTTTATGCCGGAGAAACAGCTGAACTTGCAGTGGGACAACCCGTATTTGCTCAGCTCGCTGGTGGCCGTGGGCCTAGTGATCTGGACCCGCAGTACGCTGATCAGCATGTTGCTGAGCATGGGATTCTTCTTTTTGCTGCGCTGGTGGCTGTGAGCCGAAAGCGCGCCAGTGATCTACGCTTGGAGGAGATTTGATCCCTTGAACAAGCGAGGTGCGCATGGCCAATGAACCCGGGCAACCGGATCTGCAAGAAGACACCGACCAACCCAGCCACGAAGAAATCGAGCGCCAGCGCCGTTCGAGGCCAGACTGGAAACACCCCGATGACGGCAAAGAACTGTCCGACCGCGACATCGAAATCCCGCTGAAACCCTGAACACCACAACCCCCTGTGGGAGCCGAGCTTGCTCGCGATAGCGGTCGTCCAGTCGCTGAAGATGTCGCGGCTGCTGGCCCCTTCGCGAGCAAGCTCAGCTCCTACAGTTCCCGCGGCGTGCCCGGGTTTTGTGACCACCCAAAAACTGTCGTGTCCGAATTTTGTGACCACGACAATCCCCTGTGGGAGCCGAGCTTGCTCGCGATAGCGGTCGTTCAGGCGCTGAAGATGTTGCGGCTGCCGGCCCCTTCGCGAGCAAGCTCAGCTCCTACAGTTTCGGGGGCGTGCCCGGATGTTGTGACCACCACAACAGGTCTTTCAGGCATCTTCCATCTGCGGGAAATCCGGGTGCGCGGTGCGGTAGCCGAGGGTCTTGTCGATCCACGCGTTGACTTCATTGACCATCACTGGCGCCTTGCCCGGATAGTTTTTCAGCGTGGCCCGCAGAACATTCTCGATATCCGCGACTGAGTGCAGGTTTCGGGTTTTTATGTAATTGCCGATAAAACAATTGAGTTGCAAGTGTTCTGTCATTGAAAGATAGACACACTCCAGCCCATCGACTTGATTGTTTGCAAAATCGTCGCGCAACTTAGTTCTCTGCAGGTGTGTAAAAGTTGTAGGAATTTCCTTGATTGTTGACTCATCGGTCAACTGGGAATGCTTATGGAAATGCGGCGCGCATGCTAGCTGTAGCGGGGCGAAATGTATGTATGACGATCGGAATGTCAGACAAGCGGTTGTGCGGCAAACAGCCGCACTAAAATAAGTGTCTCGCGCTTGAAACACTGTATGTAACGTTTGCGCGGCGAAGTTGTATAGGCAACTTGTTGGTGTGAGTAATAGTTAAATCAGGACGCGCGCGTCAAACTAAGGGCTGAATAATACTGGCACCTTGGTTTCGGACATTTCCTACAGCTTTGCCTACTTTGTACCACTCAAAAGATTCGCTGCTTTCGCCCTCAAACAAGACCATTTGCTCGGCGCGCTCCTTGGGCGTCGCCGGGTCGAGCCATTCGCGGGCCAACTCCGCCGACAGCACCACCGGCCGCCGATCATGCACATCAAGCAAGCCTCCGGCAGCGTCCGCGGTAATGATCACAAAACCATCACCGTCCCGTGGTTCGCCACCCGCCACAGGAAACTGCCCAATCGCCGCGCAATAAATCGGCGTGTGATCGCGGTGCCGAATCAGCCACGGCTGGCGCGTCGAATCGCCGGCGTCGACCCATTCAAACCAATTATCGACAGGACAGATCGCCCGGTTCGGCCATATCGAGCGGAAAAAAGCCCCCTGCGCGACTTTCTCGACACGCGCATTGATCGGTGCCGCGCGATCCTTGGCCCAGTGTGGTCGCCAGCCCCAACGCACGTTGTCGGCATGCAAGCCGTCATTTTGCTGATGAAACAGCGCCAGTTGCGTGGTCGGCGCGGCGTTGTACCGGGCCAACGGCTGATCGCCAACGTGATTGATCAGCGCGTCGGGAATGCTCAACACCGCGACAAAATCGTGAATACCCCGGTACTGCGTCAGTCGTCCACACATTGGCGAAATCTCCTACAGGAGATTTCAGCTTAGATGACATGTGCGCGTTGCAACTCGGTCAGCGACAAAGCCTTGAGTTGTGCGAGCAACGGATCGCGGCGATCGCGCGGATGCGCCAGTTGCACCGCCAATTCCTGGCGAATGCTGCTCGGCCGGTTGTCCATTACCAGCACGCGGTCACTGAGGTACAGCGCTTCATCGACATCGTGGGTGACCAGCAGTAATGCGATTGCGTGGCGCTCGGCCAGTTGCAGCAACAAGTCCTGGAGTTTCATCCGTGTGAAGGCGTCCACCGCGCTGAACGGTTCATCGAGCAGCAACACCTGCGGCCGCGAATATAAACCGCGCGCAATCGCCACCCGTTGCGCCATGCCGCCGGACAAGGCTTTGGGCAGCGCCTGGGCAAACCCGCCGAGGCCGACTTCGTCGATCAATTGCGCGACCCAGGCCTTGTCGTACTGCTTGTCGGCGCTGAAACCGATGTTTTGCTCGACCGTCAGCCACGGCATCAGGCGCGGTTCCTGAAACACAAACGCGACTTCTCCGGCATGGTTAGTCAGTTCGCCCTGAAAGTCCTTTTCCAGCCCGGCGACAATTCGCAGCAAGGTGCTTTTGCCACAACCGCTGGGGCGGAGCAGGCTCACGGTTTCGCGGGGTTTGAGCTGCAGATGAATGTTGTTGAGAACAACGTTGTTGAGGGCAGTGTTGTTGAGAGCACTATTGTTGAGGTCGGTGGCGCTAGCGAAGCTTTTGCGCTCCACGCGGATGTCCAGCAAGTGTGCGGTCATGCTTATTCCCCTGCATTTTGGCCGTTGAAAGTGTCGCGCCAGGCGAGGAAACGTCTTTCCAGGCTGGCGAGAATGCCGTCGCTGAATTTGCCGAGAATCGCCAGCACGATGATCGCCGCCAACACGATGTCCGGGCGCGAAGTCTCGCGGCCGTCGCTGAGCAAATAGCCGAGGCCTTTGGTGGCGGCGATCAGTTCGGCAGCCACCAGAAACATCCACGCTAGGCTCATGCCACTGCGCAGCCCGGTGAACAGGCCGGGCAGGGCGGCGGGCAGGAGGATGCGGCGGACCAGCCGCGCTCGGCTGAATCCGTACATTTGCCCGACTTCCACCAGTTTGCGGTCGATGTCACGAATCGCCGCGACGCCGTTGAGGTACACCGGGAAAAACGCGCCGATGGCAATCAGGACGATTTTCGAGGTTTCGTCGATACCCACCCACAGCAGCAACAGCGGCACCCACGCCAGGCTCGGGATCGAGCGCAGGCCGGCGAATGTCGGTTCCAGATAGGCTTCGGCTTCGCGGCTCAAACCGACCCACGCGGCGAATACCAGCGCCAGGCTGGCGCCGATGGCAAAACCGAGCAAAACCCGCAACAGACTGGCGCTGATGTGTTTCCACAGCGCGCCGTCGGCCAGTTCGCCGAGGGTCAGCGCCACTTCGCTGGGGGCGGGCATCTGGTAGGACGGAAGCCAGCCGATGCGTACGACAAATTCCAGCACGAAGACGATCGCAAGCGGCAGGGCCAGGCCTTTGAGGCGCAATTTCCAGGCATTGCTCAGGCGTTTCGGCGCGGAGAGTGCGAGGTGGGCGGGCAGGGATTTGCTTTTGCTGGTCATGAGTCCTCCACATCAATGCCCCTTTTGTGTAGGAGCGAGGCTTGCCCGCGAAGAACGATTACGTGGTCTTTCAGCAAGACCGATCTGACTTCTATGCGGGCAAGCCTCGCTCCTACGGGGGGGTGGTGTTTGTTATTGACGGGCGACGGTTTGTTTAAAGCCGGTGTCGATCAGTTGATCGATCACCTGATCGACATTCACCCCGCGCCGCACCAGTTCTTCGGACACCAGGATCGGCGCCGCAGCTTTGGACGCGAGCACGTCCTTGGCGCTCAATTGCGGGGTGCTGAGGTCAGTGCGCGACAATTGCAGCTTGGCCACTTCTAGCGGCAGGCCGGATTCGGTGGCGAGCAGTTTTGCCAGTTCTTCCGGGTTCTTCACCGCCCATTCCCGCGCCTGTTCGTAGGCGTTGAGCACGGTTTCGATGGTTTTCGGATGCTCCTTGGCATAGCTGTCGGTGACGCTGACCACGCCATAACTATTGAAGTCGGTGTTGCGGTAAAGCAAACGCGGACCGGCCTGGACCTGACTCGCCGCCATGTGCGGATCCAGTCCGGCCCAGGCATCGACATCACCTTTTTCCAGCGCGGTGCGGCCGTCCGGGTGCTGCAAGTGCACCAGTTCGACGTCGTCCTTGCTCAGGCCGGCCTGTTGCAGACTACGCAAAGTAAACAGGTACGGATCGGTGCCTTTGGTCGCGGCGATTTTCTTGCCCTTCAGGTCGGCCACGGTTTTGTACGGTGAATCCTTGCGCACGACCAACGCGGTCCATTCGGCGCGGCTGTAGACGTAAACAGACTTGATCGGGCTGCCATTGGCGCGGCTCAGCACCGCGGCGAGGCTGGCGGAGGAGGCAAAATCGACGCCGCCGCTGTTCAGATATTCCAGCGAGCGGTTGCTGCCCTGGCTTAACACCCAGCCGACTTTCGTCTGCGGCAGGGCTTTTTCGAGGAAGCCGAAATGCTTGAGTACCAGGCTCACCGGCGAGTAATAGGCGTAATCCAGATGCACTTCGGCCGGCGCGGTGTCGGCGGCATGGGCCAAGGGTTGCAGGCTGAAAGCGATGGCGACGGCGCTGAGCAAGTGCCTGGCGTTGGGAAAACGGAAGAGGAATTTCATGGGCACAGCTCCAGGCGAGGCGATTGAATTCTTATGTCCTGATGAATGGTTGTTAGCGATGCGTCCTGCATATAAGGAATATTGCAGGCTCTGTGCCATGTCCGCTGAATCCAGCGTTTTCCACACTTCAGGCCTTTGGAGAACGGAGGGCGGTGAACACGGACAAACAGTCTGTTGAACCGCTGTTGCCAGGCAAACAGAGACCGCAGCCGATCATTAGCTTATGCATAAAAAGAATTTAAAAGCCGCTCAGTAAGAGCGTTATGGTCTATCGAAATAACACCCCCGGAGCTTTCGATGAACCTGTCCCGATCCCTGCGCAGTCTGCTGAGCTGCGCCTTGTTTTCTGCGACGTTGCTTGCACCCTTCGCCTACGCGGCTGAATCGGTAGTCCTGCACGTTGGCGATCAGAATTACTACAACGTGCGCGCCTCGGTGGAAGCGTCGGGCGTGCTCGAAGGCGCGCCTTACACCGTCGACTGGAAACACTTCCAGGCCGCCGCGCCATTGGCCGAAGCGCTGAATACGGGCGCACTGGATTTGGGTTTTCTCGGCGATTCGGGTTTTCTGTTCCTCGCCGCCAAGCAGGCGCCGGTGAAGCTGATCGGCGTGTCGCGGCAAAACCCCGACACCATTGCGTTGCTGGTGCCCAAGGATTCACCGGTGAAAACCATTGCCGATTTGAAGGGTAAAAAAGTCGCTTACTGGCCCGGTGCATGGAGTCAGCAATTGACCTTGCGCGCGTTGGAGCAGGCCGGGTTGCCGGAGAACTACGTCGACTTCATCAAGTTGATGCCGATTGATGCTGCGGCGGCGTTACCGCAGGGCAGCATCGATGCGTTCCCGGTGTGGGAACCGTACATCTCGCAACAAATCCTCTTTTCCGGCGCCCGGCCGATTCTTACCGCGAAGAACCTGATGCCTGGTCTCAGCGCGATTGCTGCTTCAACGCCAGCAATCGACAGCAAACGTGAAGCCATCGCCGATTTTCTCGGGCGCCTGAAGAAGGCCCGGGCCTGGGTCGATAACCACACCGATGAATACGCCGACCTCTGGGCGAAGAAGGCCAACCTCGATCAGAACGTTTCGCGTCACTGGTTGCGCCAGGCGCACATGACCGTCGGCCCGGTGGATCAGCAAGCCGCCGCCGATCTGCAAAGCACTGCGGATTTCCTGTTCAAGGTCAAGGCGCTGCCGGCCGCGTTGGCCACCGCGCCGATCATCGATCACTCGTTTGAACAGGCGCTGACACACTAATCCGGGAGCGCGCAACGCCAACACTGTGTAACCTTGCCCGACTTTGCGCGCGCAACGACATGCGGGCCGAGTGGAGGATCACCGGGCGAGGGTTTTGCCATTAACGTGATGACCGCAATGGTCGGGCCCAAGGCAAAACATGACACAGCTGTTCAGGATTCTCTCGCTGCTCGCGGTGGCTATCGGACTGACCGGTTGCATCTCGGCGCCGATCGAAATGACCGCGCAGACCCAGCAACGCTTGCAGGCACAGGCGCCGATTCGGTTTCTGCTGACATTCGACGACGGCCCCAGTGCCTCAAGTTTCTGGAACCCGACCGAGACCGTGCTGGACGGCCTTGCCGAGAATCCGCTGCAAGCGAATATCAAAGCGGTATTTTTCGTCCAGACCGGCGCGCCGCGTGCCGGCGACAGCGACATTGGCCGGCGCGTCATGCAGCGCGAGCATGCCGAGGGCCACATCCTCGGTTTTCACACCGCCACCCATTGGCACACCAACCATCGCTGGCTCAGCCCGCAAGACCTCGAACAGACTTTGAGCCAAGGCGCGGCGGCTATCGCCGCGATCAGTGGCACGCCGCCGACTCTGCTGCGGCCGCCGTTCTGGAATTACGACGCGCGCACTTTCGCCGCGTATAAACGCCACGGCATGCACGTGCTGCTGACCGACGTCAGCGCCAATGACGGCAAGATCTGGGGGTTCAACGCCAGTCCACGACGCCGGGCCAACATGTTGCTGCAATTGTCGGAAGTCCGCGAACGCATCGCCCGCGGCGAATTGCCCACGGTCGACGGCGTGATTCCGGTGGTGGTGACCTTCCACGACCTCAATCGCTACACCGCTCGGCATACCCGCGAATACCTGCAAATCCTCCTCGACAGCGCCCGCGAGACCGGCGTGAAAACTGCGCCGAAACCGTTTTACGACGATCAGCAGCAATTGCTCGAAGCGGCGCTGGCCCGCACCGTCAGCGAAAGCGCGGAGCCGGTGCAATTGCCGGGGATCTGGAACTGGCTGTGGGATGGCGATTCCCACTGACTGAAACACAAAACCTGTGGAAGCGAGCCTGCTCGTGATGGTTGTTCAGCATCCAATATCAGCGTTGGCTGACAGTGCGCAATCGCCAGCAGGCTCACTCCTGCAAGGGTCGCGGCGTGATCACTCGTGAGGCAGCAACTCTTCAATCATCCGCAAACAATGGCTCAGCCCCGGCGACACATCGCCGACTCGGCGGCTGAGGATGATCGGCGAGGTAGCGTTTTCTTCCAGCAGCGGGGTGAAACCGATGTCGTCGCGGTGCAGCAGTTGCACCGAGGCTGGCACCAGGGTGACGCCGATGCCGGGGCCGACCAGACCGATCGCGGTTTGCAGTTCGTTGGTCCACTGCGCGACATGGATGCTCACGCCGCAGGATTCGAACAGCGCGATGACGTGGTCGGCGTAGCTCGGGCGCGGGTTGCCGGGGTACAGCACAAAAGGCTCTTTCGCCAGTTCGCGCAGGCTGATCGGCCCGGCCAGCAGCGGATGCCCGGCGGGCAGGGCGGCGACCAGGCGGTCTTCGGTCAAAACTGTCTGGATGATCGCCGGGTCGTCGATGCGAATGCGCCCGAAACCGATATCAATGCGTCCGGCCTTCAACGCTTGCACTTGTTGCAGCGTGGTCATTTCCGACAAGCCCAGTTCCAGCTCAAGGTATTCGGGATTGCGTAAACGGCGGATCAGTTCCGGCAGCACGCCGTACAGCGTCGACGGCGCAAAACCGATGCCGAGCCAGGTCTTTTCGCCTAGGCCGATGCGGCGGGTGTTGTCGCAGACCTTGGCCAGTTGCTCGAGCAGCGCGCTCGAATGCTCGTGAAAAAACCGTCCGGCCTCGGTCAACTTCAGCGGCCGCCCGCGTTCCAGTAACTGCACGCCGAGTTCGTCTTCCAATTGCTGGATCTGCCGACTCAGCGGCGGCTGCGCAATGTGCAGTTGTTCAGCGGCACGGGTGAAGTTGAGAGTGCGGGCCACTACCTGAAAATAACGCAGGTGACGCAGTTCCATGAAACCTCCAGATACTGATTCGGTAGATACCTTTAAGGTATCAAGCCAGACCAATTCTATATTGGCCGCCCGGAAAAAGCCGTACGAGAATCGGTTGCAGAAGCTCAAGAACCTGACGGGTATCGACAGGCGTGAATTATGGCTTCGATTCGCGAGGATGACCGCTGAACCCAGCCTGTCCAGTTCGCCACCATAATAAAGACAAGAGGAGGAAACCTGATGAACGTGAAAATTTCCCACACTGCCAGCGCCCAGAAGTTTCTCGAAAAGGCCAGCGGCCTGCTCAACGAGGCCGGTGATCCACGGGTCAAGTCGCTGGTTTACCGGATCCTGCGTGATTCGGTGAACATCATCGAAGACCTCGCGGTAACCCCGGAAGAGTTCTGGAAAGCGGTGAATTATCTGAACGTGCTCGGCGCGCGTCAGGAAGCCGGATTGCTGGTTGCCGGGATCGGCCTGGAACATTATCTCGACCTGTTGATGGACGCCGAAGACGAGCAGGCCGGCAAGGCTGGCGGCACGCCGCGGACCATTGAAGGGCCGCTGTACGTGGCGGGCGCGCCGCTGGTTGAAGGCGAGGCGCGACTCGATGATGGCGTTGATCCGGGCGTGGTGCTGTTCATGCAGGGCCAGGTGCGCAACACCGCCGGCGAGCCACTTGCCGGGGCGGTGGTGGACGTCTGGCACGCCAATACCGGCGGCACTTATTCGTATTTCGATACCACGCAATCGGAGTTCAACTTGCGTCGGCGCATTGTCACCGATGCCGCTGGCCGTTACCGTTTGCGCAGCATTGTGCCGTCGGGCTACGGTTGCCCGCCGGACGGTCCGACTCAGCAACTGCTCGATCAGCTCGGCCGTCACGGTCAGCGCCCGGCGCATATTCACTTCTTCATTTCGGCGGCGGATCATCGGCACCTGACCACGCAGATCAACCTCGACGGCGACCAATACCTGCACGACGATTTCGCCTACGCGACTCGCGACGAACTGATCGCCCACATCACTTTCAGCGACGACCAGCAGCGCGCGGCGGCGCACGGCATCAGCGGCCGGTTTGCCGAAATCGACTTCGATTTCACCCTGCAAACCTCCGCACAACCGCAAGAGCAAGAGCGCCCCGAGCGCGTTCGCGCCCTCGAAGACTGATCCACATCACCCTGTAGGAGTGAGCCTGCTCGCGATAGCGCAATCAGCTTCAACATCACCGCTGACTGACACACCGCTATCGCGAGCAAGCTCGCTCCCACAAGGGCTGACCCAAATAACCTGTAGGAGTGAGCCTGCTCGCGATGGCGTATTCAGCTTCAACATCACCGTTGGCTGACAGTCCGCTATCGCGAGCAGGCTCACTCCTACAGGGGGTTGTGGTGGGTCAGGGTTTTGCCATGATGCGACCCCATAAAAACAATGAGAGTGACGCGACCATGCAAGCGCAACTGTTGAGTCAGCGCAGCCGAGTGTTCGAGCAGGCCGACCCTTACGCGGTGTCGGGCTACGTCAATCAGCATGTCGGCAATCATTGCCTGCTGATGCCGCGCGCCGGGCGGCCGCTGGCCAGTCTCGACCATCGCAAATTCGCCAGCCTCGACCTGTGCCGCATCAGTTACGGCGCCAGCGTGCGCGTGACCTCCGGCGCGCTGGAAAGCGTTTATCACCTGCAAGTGCTGCTGCGCGGCCATTGCCTGTGGCGCGGGCACGGCGATGAACATTACTTCGAGCCCGGCGAGCTGCTGCTGATCAATCCTGACGATCCGGTGGACCTGACATATTCCGACGATTGCGAAAAATTCATCCTCAAAGTCCCCAGCCGCTTGCTTGAGTCGGTGTGTGACGAGCAGCGCTGGCGCTATCCGGGGCAGGGCGTGCGGTTTTTGCAAAACCGTTATCAGCTCAATCAACTTGAAGGGTTTGTCAGCCTGTTGGCGATGATTTGCCAGGAGGCGGAAGCCGCCGAGCCGATGCCCAAGGTCCACGAGCATTACGCGCAGATTATCGTCAGCAAGATGCTTGGCTTGATGCAGACCAACGTCAGCCGCAGCAGCCTCAGTGCGCCGGCGGCGACGTTCGAGGTGATTGCCGATTACATCGCGCGCCACCTCAAGCACGACATCGACAGCGAAGAACTGGCGCGTCAGGCGCGGATGAGCCTGCGTTCGCTGTACGGTCTGTTCGAACGCCACGCCGGGGCCTCGCCGCAGCATTACATCCGGCGCAAACGCCTGGAACGGGTCTACGCCTGCCTCAGCGACCCGACCTGCAACGTGCGCAACGTCACCGAAGTGGCGATGGATTATGGCTTCCTGCACCTCGGGCGATTCTCCGACAGCTACCGCAAACAGTTCGGCGAACTGCCGTCGGACACCCTCAAGCGCCGACACTGAACCTGCGCAGCCCCGTAGCAACCCCCGTAGCAGCTGCTACAAAACCTGGCTGCTACAAATCTGGCTGCTGCATGCATAACCTGCTGCACTAAACGGACAAAGGTCTGCAGCCAGCGGATAGTCCGCCACACAGCCCCGTCCTACATTGGCCCTGCCTGAATAAAAACAATGGAGGCGGCGGCCATGTCCCTGCGACCCGAATACCTTCACTCCCTGCTCGAAGACGACAAAGACACCGGCATCTATCGCTGCAAACGCGAGATGTTCACCGACCCGCGCCTGTTCGACCTGGAGATGCAGCACATCTTCGAAGGCAACTGGCTGTACCTGGCCCACGAAAGCCAGATCCCCAATATCAACGACTTCTACACCACCACCATGGGCCGCCAGTCGATCTTCATCGCCCGCAACAAGGCCGGTGAACTCAACGCGTTCCTCAATGCCTGCAGTCATCGCGGCGCCATGCTCTGTCGGCACAAGACCGGCAACAAAAGCTCCTACACCTGCCCATTCCACGGCTGGACGTTCAACAACTCCGGCAAGCTGCTCAAGGTCAAAGACCCCGCCGCAGCCGGTTATCCGCCTAGTTTCAATTGCGACGGCTCCCACGACCTGACCAAAGTCGCGCGATTCGAGTCCTATCGCGGCTTTCTGTTCGGCAGCCTCAAGGCTGATGTGCTGCCGCTGGTTGAGCACCTCGGCGAGTCGGCAAAAATCATCGACATGATCGTCGACCAGTCCGCCGATGGCCTGGAAGTGTTGCGCGGCTCCTCCAGCTACATCTACGAAGGCAACTGGAAACTCACCGCCGAAAATGGCGCCGACGGTTACCACGTCAGCTCGGTGCACTGGAACTACGCCGCGACCCAGAACCAGCGCAAGCAACGCGAGGCCGGTGACAGCAACCCGACCATGAGCGCCGGCACCTGGGCCAGGCAGGGCGGCGGTTTCTACTCGTTCGACAAAGGCCACATGCTGCTCTGGACGCGCTGGTCGAACCCCGAGGACCGGCCACTCTACGAGCGCCGCGACGAGTTGGCCCGCGACTTCGGCCAAGCCCGTGCCGACTGGATGATCGAGAATTCGCGCAACCTGTGCCTGTACCCCAACGTGTACCTGATGGACCAGTTCAGCTCGCAAATCCGCATCGCCCGGCCGATCTCGGTCAACCGCACCGAAATCACCATTTACTGCATCGCCCCCAAAGGTGAAAGCGACCACGCGCGGTCGAGCCGGATTCGTCAGTACGAGGACTTCTTCAACGTCAGCGGCATGGCGACGCCGGACGATCTCGAAGAGTTTCGTTCATGCCAGACCAGCTATCAGGGCAGCGTCACGACGTGGAACGACATGTCCCGTGGTGCCGAACACTGGGTCGAGGGCGCCGATGAAGCGGCGCGGGAAATCGATCTGCATCCGCTGCTCAGCGGCGTGCGCACCGAGGACGAAGGTCTGTTCGTGCTGCAACACAAATACTGGCAACAGACCATGCTCAAGGCGCTGGCCGCCGAGCAGTCCGAGCTGATTGCCGTGGAGGCCGTGTGATGACCATTACCTATGACGCCGTGCGCGATTTTCTCTACCGCGAAGCGCGCTTCCTCGATGACAAACAGTGGGACCAATGGCTGGAACTGTACGCCCCGAACGCGACGTTCTGGATGCCATCGTGGGACGACAACGACGAGCTCACCGAAGACCCGCAACGGGAAATCTCGCTGATCTGGTACGGCAACCGCACCGGCCTTGAAGACCGCATCTTCCGGATCAAAACCGAGCGCTCCAGCGCCAGCGTGCCGGACACCCGCACTTCGCACAATTTGAGCAACATCGAGCTGCTGGAGCAGGCCGACGGCGCGTGCAAGGTGCGCTTCAACTGGCACACCCTGAGCTTTCGCTACAAGACCGTCGACAGCTACTTCGGCAGCAGTTTCTACACCCTCGATGTGCGCGGCGAGACCCCGCTGATCACGGCGAAAAAAGTCATCCTGAAGAACGACTACGTTCGCCAGGTCATCGACGTTTATCACTTGTGAGGTGGCCGTCATGACCCATTCCATTGCATTCAATTTCGAAGACGGCGTCACCCGTTTCATCGACGCCAATGTCGGCGAAACCGTGGCCGATGCCGCGTACCGCCAAGGCATCAATATTCCACTGGATTGCCGCGACGGCGCTTGCGGCACCTGCAAATGTTTCGCCGAGGCCGGCCGTTATGATTTGGGCGAGGAGTACATCGAAGACGCGCTCAGCGAGGACGAAGCCGCGCAAGGTTTTGTCCTGACCTGCCAGATGCGCGCGCAAAGCGATTGCGTGGTCCGCGTGCCGACGTCGTCGCAGGTGTGCCGCACGCAGCAAGCCAGCTTCGAGGCCAACATCAGTGCCGTGCGCCAGTTGTCCGACAGCACCATTGCGCTGTCGATCAAAGGTGAAGCGTTGAGCAAATTGGCTTTTCTGCCGGGGCAATACGTCAACCTCGGCGTGCCCGGAAGTGAGCAGACCCGCGCCTATTCGTTCAGCTCATTGCAGCGCGATGGTGAGGTCAGTTTTCTGATTCGCAACGTCCCCGGCGGCTTGATGAGCAGCTTCCTCACCGGCATGGCCAAGACCGGCGACAGCATCACCCTGGCCGGGCCGCTGGGCAGCTTTTACCTGCGTGATATTCGGCGGCCGCTGTTGTTGCTGGCGGGTGGCACCGGACTGGCGCCGTTCACCGCCATGCTCGAGAAAATTGCCGAGCAGGGCAGCGAGCAGCCGTTGCATTTGATCTACGGCGTGACCAACGATTTTGACCTGGTCGAACTCGACCGCCTCGAAGGCTTCGCCGCGCGCATTCCCAACTTCAGTTTCAGCGCCTGCGTGGCCAACCCGGACAGCCAACATCCGCTCAAGGGCTACGTCACCCAGCACATCGAGCCACGGCACTTGAACGATGGCGACGTCGACGTCTACCTGTGCGGTCCGCCGCCGATGGTCGAAGCGGTCAGCCACTACATTCGCGAGCAAGGCATCGCCCCGGCGAATTTTTACTACGAGAAGTTTGCGGCCAGCGCGGGGTAAACCTTCGTTTGCGCAGACAGCCGTCCATTGTGGGGCGAGCTTGCTAGTGAAGAGGTCGGGACATTCAGCGTTGATATTGTCTGGCAGGGCGCTTTCGCGAGCAGGCTCACGCCTACGGGGATTGGGTCCCGGCAGATACGCCGTATCTGGCCATTGGTCACGAGGTTGGTATGAACAGATTTAAAGACAAAGTCGCGCTGATCACTGGCGCCGCGCAGGGCATTGGCCGGCGCGTCGCCGAACGGATGGCGGCGGAAGGGGCGCAGTTGATTCTGGTTGATCGCTCTGAATGGGTGTTCGAGGTGCAGAAAGATTTGGCCGCGTTTAGCGAGGTGCTGGCCCTGACCGCCGACCTCGAGGACTACAGCGAATGCACTCGCGTGATGAGCACCGCCGTCGAGCGTTTCGGGCGTCTGGATGTGTTGGTGAATAACGTCGGCGGGACGATCTGGGCCAAGCCGTTCGAGCATTATCAGCCTGAGCAAATCGAAGCCGAGGTGCGCCGCTCGTTGTTCCCGACCTTGTGGTGTTGCCATGCTGCGCTGCCATTCATGCTCGAGCAGGGCAGTGGCGCGATCGTCAATGTTTCCTCGATTGCCACGCGCAGTGTCAATCGAGTGCCGTACGGCGCGGCGAAGGGCGGGGTCAACGCGCTGACCGCGTGCCTGGCGTTTGAAACGGCCGGGCGCGGGGTTAGGGTCAACGCCACGGCGCCGGGCGGCACCGAGGCGCCGCCACGGCTGATCCCGCGCAACACTGCCGAGCAAAGTGCGCAGGAAAAAGTCTGGTATCAGCAGATCGTCGATCAGACGCTCGACAGCAGTTTGATGAAACGCTACGGCACGCTGGATGAGCAAGCCAGCGCCATCCTGTTTCTGGCCAGCGACGAAGCGTCGTACATCACTGGGATGATCATGCCGGTCGGCGGTGGCGATCAGGGCTGAGGCGCATTACAAACGCCGCTGAAACGCCCGCACGATGCGCAGCGTGGCGTCGCTGATGTTGAGGTTTTGCACGGCGTCCAGCGGATGCCACAGGCAATCGGTGATTTCATTAAGCGGCCGCACATCGTCCAGATTGATCACCGACGCTTCATAAACGTGGTGGCGGGTGCTGCCTGCTTCCAGTTCCATCAGGTAGAGCATGCCGTCGACGCCAAGGCCGGTTTCTTCGGCCAGTTCACGGGTTGCCGCGTTCATGGTGGTTTCGCCGCGCTCGACTTTACCGCCGGGCAAGGTCCAGCGACACCGGGGCTTGCGCACCAGAAGGACGTGTCGGTCTTGCTCGCAAATAACGGTGGCGCGTACTTTCATGTGTTACCCAATTGCCGGTTGTCACAAAACAGTCATAAAAATGCAATATTCGGGCCGAGGCCCCGTGTTTCGTCGCCTTCAGGTGTTCGACTGCTGGCGCTTGCGGAAAGTGCAACCTGCAAGGGAATTGGCTCGCGCGACGTCTGGTCGGCACCTTGGCGGACGTCGGGTGTAAGGTAAGCGCGTCGATTGTGGTTTTTCACTGCCCAGACAGGAGGTGACCATGAGCATTGAAATGCTGACCAAACTGCACATCAACGGTTATGACGTACTCAGCGTTAACCACGGCCCGTGGCGGGTGTGCACCAAAGGTGACCGGTTGGGCGCGTTCGCCAGCCGCGAAGAAGCCCTGGCATTCGCCTCAGCGTTGCCGGTGTACAAGGCGCGGGCGAGCCGGCCGGCGAATAGCCGGTAGGCAATGATGAGCAAAAGCAGCCCCGGCATTTGTCGGGGCTTTTTCATGGGGGAGCAATAATGCAGCGTCCAGCGGCGCAGGGCGGCGGTCGGTTAGCTGGTTTTCGCTGATCGTTTACTGGATGTCTGCGCGTCTACGCGCTACATTCGCCGTTTTTCAGGATGAGGAAGCGTCATGCGGATGTTGATTGCGGGGGTAGCGGTGGCTATGTCGGCGGGTTGTTCATTGCCTGCGTCTTTGGTGCCCGGTGAGCCCAATGTCAGCAAGTACAGCGCCAAACCGCCTAAAGAGTACGCCGCGTGCGTGCTGCCGTTGTGGCAGGCGCAAGTGTCGAAGACCCATCAGATGGGCATTTCCAACGGCTACCGGTTGACTGCGCCGAGCATCATCACGGCGGACGAGATCCTCGACATCGTCAAGTCCAAGGACGGCAGCCGGGTTTCGCTGTATCAAGGGCCGCCGTGGGCGAAATCGGCTGCGATGCGCCAAGCGGTGCGCGACTGCCTGTAAGGTTTGATTGCAGGACAGAACGGATAAAAAAGCAGAAACGAGCGTTTCTGCTTTTTTTTGCTTTTCGGCGGACAGGCTAGTCGGTGATGTCGGTCACGGCGATGGAGTGCTCGGTGGTTGCTGAGGTTTTCTTCTCGCGCCGATCGGTCAGCCAGTCATCGACTTGCCCGGAAAACTCTGGCGGCGCCTTGCGTCCGACCTTTCTCGCGAGGTCGATAATCGTCGTCTGCGCGAGCGCGTCTTCCATGCGTTTCTGCGCCGTCATCATCGCTCCATGCACTGCGCAGCGACCGTCCAGCGCCCATTCCGGCGCCGAGCCTTCGAACAGCGCGCAACGCCCGCGGATCTCGCGGCAATCAAAAATCAGCTTCTGGCCATCGATCGCATTGACGATGTCGAGCAAGGTGATTTCATCCGCCGGCCTGGCCAGTTTGAAGCCGCCACGCACGCCTTCAGTGGCCACCACCAATTTTGATTTGGCGAGTTTGGTGAAGATTTTCGCCAGATAGTCCAACGGCACGCCTTGCAGTTCTGCGAGGTCGCGCACGCTCGCTTCCCGCGAATCACCGCCATGGCCCACCAGAAACAGCAGGCAGTGAATGCCGTACTCGACACCTGCACTGTAAAGAGACATATCAATCTCCGACTAAAGTTGTCGCAAATATTAGCAGCGAGGCAGGAGGGTGGCAACGCGCTTTATTGTGCTGCTTTGCTCTTTCTCTGATCGCCGCGAGTTAGCTAGCCCCGGTTTATGCGGGTTGCGTAGATGGATCGAAAAATCAGATTGGAATGATCAGTAAAGTTGACTTGTGCGGATGAAGGGCGACCAATAGAGTCGTAGTTATTGGCGACAAGCAGTCGCAGTTTCCAAAAAGATTCATCACCTGGTTTACCTCTCGGAGCACAACAATGAAAAAGCAGATTCTGGTTATCGGCGCAGGTTTTGGCGGAATGTGGACAGCCTTGAGCGCCACCCGTTTGTTCGATATTCATCAGCACGACGGCGTCGAAGTGACCGTATTGGCCCCGCAGGCCGAGCTGCGGGTGCGTCCGCGCTTCTACGAACCGAACGCACATCAACTCGCCGCGCCAATCGACAAACTGTTCGACGCCGTGGGTGTGAAGTTCGTCCAGGGCGCTGCTGAAACCATCGATGTCGCGGAAAAATGCGTGGCGTATCTCGATGCCTTCGGCGCAAAAAAGGTGCTCAGCTACGACAAACTCGTTCTGGCCACCGGCAGCCGTCTCGCTTCGCCGAACACGCCGGGCGTGGTGCAACACGCATTTGATGTCGATCAGATCGAACAAGCCGTGCGCCTGGAAAATCATTTGAAAGCCCTCGCAGACCTGCCGCAAAGCAATGCGCGCAACACCGTGGTCGTTGCCGGTGGCGGTTTTACCGGTATCGAAACTGCGACAGAAATGCCCGCCCGTTTGCGCGCAATCCTGGGCGAGCGCGCTGAAATCCAGGTGATCATCGTTGATCGCGGCGACAAGGTTGGCGCCTCCATGGGCGAAGAAATCAGCCAGTCAATCGCCGAGGCGAGCACTGAGCTCGGCGTGAAGTGGCAGTTGAAATCGTCGGTGGTCGCGGTCGATGAAAACGGCGTGACGCTCGCCGATGGTCAGCGCATCGACGCTAAAACCGTGATCTGGACCACCGGCGTGCGCGCCAGCACCTTGACCGAACAGATCCCCGGCCAGCGCGATGGCCTCGGCCGTTTGCACGTCGATGCACATCTGAAAGTGATCGGTCAGGACGACATTTTTGCCACCGGTGATGTGGCTTACGCGGCCAGCGACGAAATCGGCAATCATGCGCTGATGACTTGCCAGCACGCCATCGTCCTTGGTCGGCATGCGGGCAACAACGTGGCGGCGCAGTTGCTCGGCGTCGAACCAACACCTTACAGCCAACCGAAATATGTCACGTGCCTGGATCTCGGCGCGTGGGGCGCGGTCTACACCGAGGGTTGGGATCGCCAGGTCAAGCTGGTCAAACAGGAAGGCAAGGCGCTTAAAACCACGATCAATACCGTTTGGATTTACCCGCCCGAGGCCAATCGCGAGGCCGCGTGGGCCGCTGCAGATCCACTGATTCCGATTGCGTGAGCACTAAATTCCGCACAAATAGTGTTGATATATAAGGGCTTACGGAGCTAATTAACTGAACGGTGCGTAGAAATATCTTGTTTCAAAGTGTTTTAGTAGGTTAATATCGCCCCGCGTTCACCACCACGGTTTATGCATTTTTAAGTCCCAGGCGTCCATCAGCTGCCTGGGATTTTTTTTTGCCCGCGATTTGAGTTTCACAGCGATTAACGCCTATCTCTTATATTCATTTAAAGAATAACCAAATCGTTATTTATTCCTTTTGTTGTTTCGGCAAGCGGTGCATGTTGGAGGCCTGCACTCAGTACCCACTTGCCAAACAACAGACAGGAAGCCGCCACATGACCATCAAAGCGATCAACGTGCGTAACCAGTTCAAAGGCGTCATCAAGGAAATCGTCGAAGGCGAAGTGGTTTCCGAAATCGATGTGCAAACCGCGTCCGGCATCGTCACGTCGGTGATTACCACGCGCTCGGTGCGCGACCTGGAATTGAAGATCGGCAGCGAAGTGATCGCGTTTGTGAAATCCACCGAAGTGTCGATTGCCAAGCTCTGATCGCGGCGATGCCGTTCAGCGTGAGATCAAGCCGCGTTCGATCGCGTAGTTGAGCAGCGCCGCAGGCTTGTCGATGTTGAGTTTGCGGCGAATGCTCAGGCGATGGGTTTCCACCGTGCGCACGCTGATGTCGAGCTCGCGGGCCATTTCCTTGTTGTTCAAGCCCAAGACCATTTTGCACAGGACCTCGCTTTCACGCGGGGTCAGCTCGTTGTCGGTCGGGCGTTCGGCGGCGAGTTTCTGCGCGATTTCAGCGCTATAGAATGTGCCGCCGCTGGCAATCGCTTCGATCGCCGCAATGATCTCCCGCGAAGGTGAATTCTTCAGCACATAACCGCTGGCGCCGGAGCGCACGGACTCGCTGATGTACTCGTTGTTGTCGTACATGCTGAGGATCAGGATTTTGATCGATGGGTAGTCGCGGCGCAGAACCCGGGTCAATTCCAGGCCGTTGATGTCCTTGAGGCCAATGTCCACCAGCAGCAAATCCGGCTGGGTCCGGGCGACCATTTCCAGCGCGCTCGCGCCACTGTCGGCTTCACCGACAATCGCCAGAAAATCCACGACCGCCAGCAACGCGCGAATGCCTTCGCGGACCAGCGAATGATCGTCGACCAGAGCGACGCGGATCGGGAAGGGCAGGCTCATCGGTTCTCTTCTCTTATAGTCGTTTGACGCGAAGCGGTTTCAACCGGCCGGCGCAGTCATGGGCAACAGCACGTTCAGTTCGCTGCGGCCCGGCATTGAATGCAGGTCGAGGCGGCCGCCAAAATGCTCGACGCGCTCGCGAATATTGCGCAGGCCGATGCCGGCGTTCAAGCGGTCGATGCGATTCACATTAAAACCGATGCCGTCATCCACCACGATCAGGCGCAATGCCTGCGCCGAGCCCTGCAAGGTAATCGAAACCGTGCTCGCCTGGGCGTGGCGTTCGATGTTGGTCAAGCCTTCCTGGGCGATGCGAAACACCGCCACCGCGGCGCCGTCGACCAGATCGCAGTCAAACAAGTCGCTTTCATAATTGACCTGCAAACCGCTGCGCTGCTGGAACTCGGCGGCCAGTTGGCCGATGGCGGCGGGCAGACCGAGGGTGTCGAGCAGCGACGAACGCAAGTCATGGGAAATGCTCCGGACCTCGCCGATGGCGCTGCCGAGTCGCTCCGTTGCCTCACGCAAAATCGCCAGGCCATTGTCGCGCCCGGCCTCAATCAGATGGCTGGCCAATTCGAATTGAAACTTGATCGACACCAGCAGTTGGCTGATGCCGTCATGCAATTCCCGCGAAACCCGCGAGCGTTCTTCTTCCTGCAAACTGACGATGCGCTGGTTGAGGCGCTGGAGTTTTTTGTCCGCGAGTCGATGTTCGCTGACGTTCAACGTCATGCCGCTGACAAACACCAGCAACACCGCAATCAGCGCGACGGCGGTGATTGCCAGCATCGTCCCGTGGATACCTTGCGCGACTTCATCGCGCGCCTGTTGCGTGGCTTGTTCGACGTCTTCGAGGTAGATGCCGGTGCCGAGCATCCAGCCCCAGCGCTCGAGCATGACCACGTAAGCAAGCTTCTCGGTGACGGCGCCGGTCGAGGGTTTTTTCCACGCATAACGCTGGAACCCGGCACCGGATTCGGCGCTTTTCAGCAGTGCCTGAATCACCGGCAAACCGTGCGGATCGGTCATGTTCCACAAGTCCTGGCCGACCAGATCGGACTGGCGCGGGTGCATCAGGCTGCGGCCCTGGCGGTCGTAGACAAAAAAGTAACCGTCGAGACCGAAGCTGAGTTTGCGCAGTTCTTCGAGCACGCGCTGCTGCGCCGTCTCATCGCCGGTGCCGTCGGCGTACAGCGGCTCGATCAGACTTTTGGCCATCTCCACGTAGTTTTTCAACTCCGCGCGTTTGCTCGCCAGAATGCTGTCCTCGATCAACTGCGCCTGTTGCTCGCCGAGTTGCCGGTTCTGGAACATCACCAGCGCGCAAATGACCGCAATCGCGAGGATCAGCGGCAAGATACCGAGGGCGACGATTTTGTGTTTGAGCTGCATGTTCCCTCCTGTCGAGACCGGACGGGTGACGGATGGCGGGCATCATAGGGCAAAAACCGCTGCACTTGGCCAGCCTTGCGCGCCGCCGGACTGACGGAAAAACCATTCTGCGTAGAACTACGTAGACGAGCCTTACGTAGTTCTGCGGATTCCGCTGCTGGCGACATGCGCGGATATTAGGCGGCCTCGCGCCCGACTGTCCGTTGTGGAGCGGGGACCCATTATAAAAATTTCGCCGCGGCCTATCGGACTGCCGGCAGGAGACACGCAATGACCCGTCTGGTTAAACACCTCGCCTGGTTTGTCGTGGCTGTCATTGGAGCGATTGCGCTGAGTGTCGTGGCCCTGCGCCGCGGCGAAGCGATCAACGCCCTCTGGATCGTCGTCGCCGCCATCGCCATCTACCTCGTTGCCTACCGCTATTACAGCCTGTTCATCGCCAACAGGGTGATGCAACTCGATCCCACTCGTGCCACGCCCGCCGTCATCAACAATGATGGCTTGGACTACGTGCCGACCAACAAACACATCCTGTTCGGTCACCACTTCGCCGCCATTGCTGGCGCGGGGCCTTTGGTCGGTCCGGTGCTGGCAGCGCAAATGGGTTACTTGCCCGGCACGCTGTGGCTGATTGCCGGCGTGGTGTTTGCCGGCGCGGTGCAGGACTTCATGGTGCTGTTCCTGTCGACGCGGCGTAACGGCCGCTCGCTCGGCGACATGGTCCGTGAAGAAATGGGCCGTATCCCCGGAACCATCGCGCTGTTTGGCTGCTTCCTGATCATGATCATCATCCTCGCGGTGTTGGCGTTGATCGTGGTTAAAGCCTTGGCTGACAGCCCGTGGGGCATGTTCACGGTGATGGCGACCATTCCGATCGCGATGTTTATGGGCATTTATATGCGCTACATCCGTCCGGGGCGCATTGGCGAAATCTCGTTGATCGGCGTGGCGTTGCTGCTCGGTTCGATTTTCGTCGGTGGGCAGATTGCGGCTGATCCGCAGTGGGCCAAAGTCTTCAGTTTCACCGGGGTGCAGATCACCTGGATGCTGATTGGTTACGGGTTTGTCGCGGCGGTGCTGCCGGTCTGGCTGATTCTGGCGCCGCGCGATTACCTGTCGACGTTCCTCAAAATCGGCACCATTCTCGCGTTGGCAGTTGGCATTCTGATCACCATGCCTGAGCTGAAAATGCCGGCGCTGACGCAATTCATCGACGGCACCGGGCCGGTGTGGAAGGGCGGTTTGTTCCCGTTCCTGTTCATCACCATTGCCTGTGGCGCGGTTTCCGGTTTCCACGCACTGATTGCTTCCGGCACCACGCCGAAACTGCTCGCCAGTGAGGGCCACGCGCGGTACATCGGTTACGGCGGCATGCTCATGGAATCCTTCGTCGCGATCATGGCCATGGTCGCCGCTTCGGTGATCGAGCCGGGCGTGTATTTCGCCATGAACAGCCCGGCCGCTGTGGTCGGTGCCGACGTGGTGACTGTCGCGCAAACCGTCAGCAGTTGGGGTTTTGCGATTACCCCGGAAGCGCTGCAAGCGGTCGCGCATGACATCGGCGAAACCACGATCCTGGCGCGTGCCGGTGGTGCGCCGACGTTGGCGGTGGGGATCGCGCAGATCTTGCACAGCGTGCTACCGGGTGAAAACACCATGGCATTCTGGTACCACTTCGCCATTCTGTTTGAGGCGTTGTTCATCCTGACGGCGGTGGACGCGGGCACGCGTGCCGGGCGTTTCATGCTTCAGGATTTGCTGGGCTCGTTCGTTCCGGCGCTGAAACGCACCGAATCCTGGACCGCCAACCTGATCGCCACCGCCGGTTGTGTGGCGATGTGGGGCTGGTTGCTGTATCAGGGCGTGATCGATCCGCTGGGCGGGATCAATACGTTGTGGCCGTTGTTCGGCATCTCCAACCAGATGCTCGCCGGCATCGCGCTGATGCTTGCCACGGTTGTGCTGATCAAAATGAAACGCCAACGCTACATCTGGGTGACCATGCTGCCAGCGGTCTGGCTGCTGATCTGCACCACCACGGCCGGTTTCATCAAGCTGTTCGACGCGAATCCGGCGATCGGCTTCCTGTCGCTGGCGCGTAAATACAGCGATGCCTTGGCC
>NZ_MKGS01000126.1:0-876 GCF_002836905.1 Pseudomonas sp. 43NM1
GGCGTCGATCTGCTGGTCGGCGGCCTGACCCTCGGCGCGGCGGCCCTGGCCGGGGCGATTGCCGGCGGCGCCCTGCAAACGGCGCGCAGTTATGGCAGCCGCTTGCTGGGCAAGATCAAAGGTCAGCGCGAATTGACCGTCGATGACAGCGTGCTGCGCCTGTTGGCGCTGCGTCAGCGTCAGTTGGTGCAGGCATTGAACCTGCGCGGGCACGCGGCGATGGACAGCATCCAGGTCGCAACGCCGCAGGACAAAACCTGGCGCGAAGGCAAACTGCCGGAAGCATTGAACAAGGCCCGCGCGCATCCACAATGGTCGTCGCTCAACCCCCATGCCAAATTGAGCCAGGCTGAGCGGCAAGAACAAATTGAAGCCTTAGCCGAGAAAGTCGTAAACCCATAACCCCTTGTAGCAGCTGCCGAGCAACGCGAGGCTGCGTTCGGCTGCGCAGCAGTCGCCAAACCAATCCCCGCGCATGTTCAGGTTACCGCGCACACCGGATTGGCGAGGACTTCGTCCTCGAACGCAGCCTCGCGGGCTCGGCAGCTGCTACAGGGCACGTGCGCAGTGGTCGTCGGTCAGGGTGAGCGGCCAAAACGAATTGAAGCGCTAGCCGAGAAAGCCCTAAACCCATAACCCCCTTGTAGCAGCTGCCGAGCAGCGCGAGGCTGCGTTCGGCTGCGCAGCAGTCGCCAAACCAATCCCCGCGCCATGTCAGGTACACCGCGCACACCGGATTGGCGAGGACTTCGTCCTCGAACGCAGCCTCGCGGGCTCGGCAGCTGCTACAGGGCACGTGCGCAGTGGTCGTCGGTCAGGGTGAGCGGCCAAAACGAATTGAAGCGCTAGCCGAGAAAGCCCTAAACCCATAACCCC
>NZ_MKGS01000127.1:0-874 GCF_002836905.1 Pseudomonas sp. 43NM1
TTAGGCCGTCAATCGTCACTGGATCGTCGTTGTTGTGGATCTGCAACACCAGGGTTGCGGTGCTGGTGTCGCCATCGGCATCGGTCAACGTGTAGGTGAAGTTTTCCGTGCCGTCGCCACCACCGGTCAGCGCTTTGAAATCGGCGTCGGTGGTGTTCAGGGTGTAGGTGTAAGTGCCGTTGGCGTTCAACACCAACGTGCCGTAAGTCCCAGCGAATGTGCCTGGAGTGATCGGGCCAGTGGCGACACGATCGGCGCCTTGCACATCGTTGGTCAGCACGTTGCCATTCAGCGTCAGCAAGGTTTCGGACGCGGTGTCAGCGTTGCTGTCGTTAACCGCCTGCGGCACATCGTCGATGACGTTGACGTCCAGCGAACCGGTCGCCGTGGTGCCGTTATCGTCGACTACGGTGACGGCAAATTGCTCAGGCAGGTTGTTGGCGCCGTCGGCATTCGCGTGGGTTTCAGTGGCGTTCAATGTGTAGCTGTAACTGACAACGCCGGTGGTTGCGTCGAACCCGGTGATGGTCAGCGTGTTGCCCAAACCGGTGGCGATTGATTGCGGGAATCCGGCAGACACGCCGCCGCTGACGACAGCGATTCCGCCGACGGTCAGGGTTTGCACGCCGTCCAGCGCGGTGATGGTGAAGGTGCCGTTTTGGGTCAGCGCAGTAGAGTCCGGTGCGCTGCCGAGTTCGAGGTTTTTCTCGAAAACCGTGAGTTCGCCACCAGCGACATTCAGGCCGTCAATCGTCACTGGATCGTCGTTGTTGTGGATCTGCAACACCAGGGTTGCGGTGCTGGTGTCGCCATCGGCATCGGTCAACGTGTAGGTGAAGTTTTCCGTGCCGTCGCCACCACCGGTCAGCGCTTT
>NZ_MKGS01000128.1:0-834 GCF_002836905.1 Pseudomonas sp. 43NM1
AGTGATGGTTGCCTGAACAGAGCCGGCGTCTTTGTAAACGTCATCGGTCGGAGCCGCAACGGTCGCGGTGCCGGAGGTTTTGCCGGCGTCGATGGTGATCACCGCGCCGTTCGACAAAGTAACGGTAACCGGCGAGCCAGCGGCGTTGGTCAACGTGGCGGTGTAAACAATCGAACCACCTTCAGCCACCGAACCAGTAGCGCTCAACGAAAGATTGGTCGTGTCGGTAGTGTCAGTGACCGTGGTGGTGACCGGGGTGTTATCGGCTACGAGGTTCTCGTAGTTGCCGCCGGTTACGCCGGTGATCGAGTTGTTCAGCGCCGCTTGGCCGACCAACGCATCGTTCGGTGCGACGAAGTTCACAGTGCCGGTGGTGTTGCCGACTTCGATGGTGATCGTCTGACCATTCGCCAATGACACGGTCACCGGGCTGCCAGTCACTGGCTGGCCGACGGTTGCGGTGTAAACCACTGTGCCGCCTTCAGCGACGGAATCAGTCGCGGTCAGTTTGACCGTCGAAGTGTCGATGGTATCGGTCACTTCGGTGACGGCTGGAACGGTGCTTGGTACCAGGTTCTCGAAGTTGCCGCCGGTCGCCGAAGTGATGGTTGCCTGAACAGAGCCGGCGTCTTTGTAAACGTCATCGGTCGGAGCCGCAACGGTCGCGGTGCCGGAGGTTTTGCCGGCGTCGATGGTGATCACCGCGCCGTTCGACAAAGTAACGGTAACCGGCGAGCCAGCGGCGTTGGTCAACGTGGCGGTGTAAACAATCGAACCACCTTCAGCCACCGAACCAGTAGCGCTCAACGAAAGATTGGTCGTGTCGGTAGTGTC
>NZ_MKGS01000129.1:0-770 GCF_002836905.1 Pseudomonas sp. 43NM1
GGCCGTTTGATCCTCAACGGCTTCGGGACCGACTTCCATGTAACTGCGCATGCACTCCCACAGCGCCATTGCGGTCGTACCGCCACCGCAGTTGAAGCCCAGCGAGAAATGTTTGTTGTCTTCCTCCGCCAGCGGGTCCGGGTTTTCGAAACCGACGATCAGTAAACCCATCGTCGCTTTACCGGCCTGACTGACTGACGACTGTTGCGTGGCAGCGGCGGTGACACTTTCCCAGGGCACGATCCAGTATTTGCCGTCGTCGCGGGGGACGCAGACTTCTCGGCGTTGGCGGTTGAAGCGGATGGGTAAAGGCACATCGCGAAAGAGGCCTTGGATCAAAATCAGCGTAGGAATGCCGATAATGATTGACCCAACAATCAAAATATCTTGGCTGAAATCAGAGTTGAGATTCCGAGTAAAGAAAGACATGACCAAAAATGTCATCACGGTAGGCCACATAACCATCACCACCGACCCGATGGTGTAATTGCCTATATCGAGAAAGACATTGTTCTTGCGCCAGATGATGTTAAGCACGTCCGAAGGTTTTCTACCGGTAGGAACAGGCAACGGCGACAGGTAGTCGTTACGTGAGAAAACCCGTTTTTCCGTGGTGCCTGCCGGTGGCGTGCTCATGCGGCGTCCTCGGACTGGGCCGCAAGTTCGGCCTCACGTTTGGCGATGGCCGCTTCCAGTTCCGGGGAGCGTTTTGCCCATTGTTCCGGGGGTAGTGGTTTTGACCATTCGATGATGTCGGGATAGGGCAAGTC
>NZ_MKGS01000130.1:0-700 GCF_002836905.1 Pseudomonas sp. 43NM1
TTCGGGACCGACTTCCATGTAACTGCGCATGCACTCCCACAGCGCCATTGCGGTCGTACCGCCACCGCAGTTGAAGCCCAGCGAGAAATGTTTGTTGTCTTCCTCCGCCAGCGGGTCCGGGTTTTCGAAACCGACGATCAGTAAACCCATCGTGGCTTTACCGGCCTGACTGACTGACGACTGTTGCGTAGCAGCGGCGGTGACGCTTTCCCAGGGCACGACCCAGTATTCGCCGTTGTCGCGGGGGACGCAGACCTCTCGGCGTTGGCGGTTGAAGCGAATGGGTGGAGGGACTTCGCGGAACAGTCCTCTAATCAACAGCGAAACAGGAATGACCATGATGCACGCACCGAGAATCAGCGCATCGGGATCATTAAAAAAGTATGCAAGCCCTAAGAACAGCATCACCGTCGGCCACATTGTCATCACCGCAGAACCGACGCTGTAATTTCCAATATCCAGAAACACCTGGTTCTTGCGCCAGATGATGTTAAGCACGTCCGAAGGTTTTCTACCGGTAGGAACAGGCAACGGCGACAGGTAATCGTTACGTGAGAAAACTCGTTTTTCCGTGGTGCCTGCCGGTGGCGTGCTCATGCGGCGTCCTCGGACTGGGCCGCAAGTTCGGCCTCACGTTTGGCGATGGCCGCTTCCAGTTCCGGGGAGCGTTTTGCCCATTGTTCCGGGGGTAGTGGTTTTG
>NZ_MKGS01000131.1:0-668 GCF_002836905.1 Pseudomonas sp. 43NM1
AAGCCTGCGTCCGGCTGCGCAGCAGTCGTAAAACCTGTGTTCGCGGTCTGTCTGATACACCGCGTTTCCTTGACGGGGCGACTGCTTCGCAGCCGGACGCAGGCTTCGCCAGCTGCTACAGGGGATTTGTGGGGTTGGACGGTTGATAAAAAACCCACTGATGTAGCAGCTGGCGAAGCCTGCGTTCGGCTGCGCAGCAGTCGTAAAACCTGTGTTCGCGGTCTGTCTGATACACCGCGTTTCCTCAATAAGCGACTGCTTCGCAGCCGGACGCAGGCTTCGCCAGCTGCTACAGGGGATTTGTGGGGGTTGGACGGTTGATAAAAAACCCACTGATGTAGCAGCTGGCGAAGCCTGCGTCCGGCTGCGCAGCAGTCGTAAAACCTGTGTTCGCGGTCTGTCTGATACACCGCGTTTCCTTGACGGGGCGACTGCTTCGCAGCCGGACGCAGGCTTCGCCAGCGGCTACAGGGGATTTGTGGGGGTTGGACGGTTGATAAAAAACCCGCTGATGTAGCAGCTGGCGAAGCCTGCGTCCGGCTGCGCAGCAGTCGTAAAACCTGTGTTCGCGGTCTGTCTGATACACCGCGTTTCCTTGACGGGGCGACTGCTTCGCAGCCGGACGCAGGCTTCGCCAGCTGCTACAGGGGATTTGTGGGGTTGGACGG
>NZ_MKGS01000132.1:0-65669 GCF_002836905.1 Pseudomonas sp. 43NM1
GGCCCATTCCGGCGCGTCCGGCACCACGCTGTCCGGCGTCGGCAGCGGCATTGGCGGCAATTCGGGTTGTTCGCTGGCGGTTTCCAGCATCGGCTCGGCGGCCGGCTGCTGGACGATTTCAGGTTCGACCGGATCATTCCATGGCAAATCGACCACGGCTTCGGGGGCGACCGCTTCTGCCACGGGCTCGGG
Source organism: Pseudomonas sp. 43NM1 (assembly GCF_002836905.1). Taxonomy (NCBI): domain Bacteria; kingdom Pseudomonadati; phylum Pseudomonadota; class Gammaproteobacteria; order Pseudomonadales; family Pseudomonadaceae; genus Pseudomonas; species Pseudomonas sp. 43NM1. Next base: position 193 of record NZ_MKGS01000132.1, read on the forward strand.
CGCAACCACTGGTGCAACTGGCTGCGGCTCAGGCTCACGTCTGGTTTCAGGCTCAGGCTTGGTTTGCGCCTCAGGCTGGGTTTCAGGCGCAGGCGCTGGCGCAACTGCCGTAGCGGCTACCGGCGCAACAACCGGCGCGGCAGCCACTGAGTTTGCGGAATCAACTGTGGCCTGGCTGATCCCCACTGGCTTTAGCGGCTGCCTCGGCGCATCCGCCGTGTCCGCCGGCCGGAACGCCAACATGCGCAGCAGGACCATTTCAAAGCCACCACGCGGGTCCGGCGCCAGCGGCAAGTCGCGGCGTCCGATCAGGCCCATCTGGTAATAAAACTGCACGTCTTCGGCCGGCAAGGCCTGCGCCAGTGCGAGCACGCGATCTCGGTCGCCATGACCGTTGTCGACGCCTTCGGGCAGCGCCTGGGCAATCGCAACGCGGTGCAACACATTGAGAATCTCGGACAGCACACCGTTCCAGTCCGGGCCTTGTTCAGCCAGGTGACGGACGGCTTCGAGCAACGCCTTGGCGTCGCCCTCGATCAATGAATGCAGGACATCAAACACTTGGCCATGATCGAGCGTGCCGAGCATCGCCCGCACGTCGGCGGCCATGACTTTGCCTTCACCGAAGGCAATCGCCTGATCGGTCAGGCTCATCGCATCGCGCATCGAACCGTCAGCGGCGCGGCCGAGCAGCCACAGCGCGTCGTCCTCGAACGGCACCTGCTCGACGCCCAGCACGTGGGTCAAATGCTCGACGACTCGCTCGGGAGTCATGTTCTTCAGCGAGAACTGCAGGCAACGCGAGAGAATCGTTGCCGGAAGTTTCTGCGGATCAGTGGTCGCGAGGATGAACTTGACGTAGGGCGGCGGCTCTTCGAGGGTTTTCAGCAGCGCATTGAAGGAATGGCTGGAAAGCATGTGCACTTCGTCGATCAGGTAGACCTTGAAGCGCCCACGGCTTGGCGCGTATTGCACGTTGTCGAGCAGCTCACGCGTGTCCTCGACCTTGGTCCGGCTCGCGGCGTCAATCTCGATCAGGTCGACGAAGCGCCCTTCATCGATCTCGCGGCACACCGAACACTCGCCGCACGGCGTCGAAGTGATGCCTGTTTCACAGTTTAAACATTTGGCAATGATTCGTGCGATGGTGGTCTTGCCGACCCCGCGCGTACCGGTAAACAGGTAAGCGTGGTGCAGCCGCTGGCTGTCCAAGGCATTGATCAGAGCCTTGAGCACATGGGTCTGGCCGACCATTTCGCGGAACGAGCGCGGACGCCATTTACGTGCAAGAACCTGATAACTCATCGAAAACCGTCGCCACTGGGAAGCAGAAGCGGCTAATGCTAGCGGAGCAGGCCCGAAATTGCATCCGGCGCGCTCGTCTAATCTGGCTAAGCTGCACTTTGGGGGCCATTTGCGGCTCGGGTTTATCAGTTCCGGAGCGTTTATGCGGTTGGCCCTGGGGGCATTGTTGTGGATCTGCCTGAATGTCGCCGCCGCCGACACGCCGGTGCGTTACGTGCTGGCCGACGGTTGGGCGATGCCGCTGGTGCAACTGGAACGCGGCCGCCCGACCCAGGGCATTTTGTATGACGTGATGCTCAGCCTGTCGACTCAGGTCGGCGCGCCGGCGGAGTTTCACGTGGTGCCGCGCGCGCGGGTGCAAAGCGTCATGGAACACGGCGAGGTCGATGTGCGCTGCTATGCCGCGCAATCATGGCAGCCGAACCAGTCCGGCGACTACATCTGGAGCATTCCGCTGTTTGTGCAGCGCGACCTGCTGATCAGCCGCCAAGGCCCGCCGACTGCGGTGGTGCCGGCGAGCCTGCAAAAAGAATCGGTCGGTACGGTGCTCGGTTACATCTATCCGACGCTGCAACCGCTGTTCGACAGCGGCCAGTTGCAACGCGAAGACGCGCGCAGTCAGGAGCAAGTGCTGGAAAAACTCCTGGCTGGCCGCTATCGCTACGCGGTCAGCAATCAATGGACGCTCGACTGGTTCAACCAGCGCCTGTTGCCGGAGCGGCAGCTGCAAGCGGTGGCGCTGTTGCAGGAGCAGAATGTCGGCTGCTACGTGCGCAACGACCCGAAAGTGCCGGTGCAGCGGATTTTGCGCACCTTGCTGCGGATGAAGATGTCGGGGGAAATTGACGACATCATCGGGCTCTACATTGGCGCCGAGCCCCGCGAGCCTTAACGCAATCCTACAGGGAAAAACGCGCACACGAAAAAACACCGCCCTGGAGTTGATCCATGGCAGAGCAGCAAAAATATTTTGAGTTGATAAGCACGATAGAGAAACCGTGCGGCGTTATGGAGGCAACCCCATCAGCCACACCCCGGCACACAATGTTCCCGCTGTGGCTGCTTCCTTCCGGATCTGACCAGGTTCACGGGTAATCGTTGCGGGGGGACCGATGGGGTCACCATAACGACGTTCACCTGACGGCGAACGGCGCCATTGTACCTATCTGAGACGAACTTACAACCGTTCGATCCAGATTAAAAAAATGAATCAGGTCAAGGACATGCGCAGGCCTTTAAAAACGCCGGGCGACTTGACCGGGAGCATGGGAACGATCATAGCCGGGTTTCGGGTCAGACCTCGATGCCGTGGTCTTTCAGGAACACCACAAACGCTTCTTCATCCAGCACTTTCAAGCCGAGCTCATTGGCCTTGGCCAGTTTCGAGCCAGCGCCCGGGCCTGCGACCACGCAGTGGGTCTTCGCCGACACCGAGCCAGCGACCTTGGCGCCGAGGCTTTCCAGCTTGTCCTTGGCCACGTCGCGGCTCATCAATTCCAGCGAACCGGTCAACACCCAGGTCTGCCCGGCGAGCGGCAAACCTTCGACGACTTTCTTTTCGCTCTTCCAGTGCATGCCGAAATCACGCAGCTGTTTTTCCGCCGCTTCAGCGATCTGCCGATTCTCGGCCACCGCGAAGAAATCGCGCACCGAATTCGCCTGTTTCTCCGGCAACGCCTGACGCATGTCCAGCCAATCGGCATCCATCACGCCTTGCAGCGAACCAAACTTGTCCGCCAGTTTCTGCGCCCCGCCCGGCCCAACCGAGGGAATGTGCAGCTTGTCGAGGAAACCACCGAGCGTGGTGCTGGCGGAGAACTCGGCGCCCAACTCGCCCTGATCCTGAATCTGCAAACCGTGCGAGAGCAGTTCGGTAATCACCTGCTGGTTATGCGCATCTTCGAAAAAGCTGTGAATCTCGTGCGCCACTTCCAGGCCGACATCCGGCAAGTACGTCAGCACTTGCGGCAACGCTTGTTGAACGCGCTCCAGCGAGCCGAGAGAGCGCGCCAGCACCTTGGCCGTCTCTTCGCCGACATCCGGAATGCCCAGCGCATAGACGAACCGCGCCAGGCTTGGCTGCTTGCTGTCTTCGATGGCCGCGAGCAGCTTCTTGCTCGACAGTTCGGCAAAGCCTTCGAGGTCGACAATGTCGTCAAATTTCAGCGCGTACAGATCGGCCGGCGAATTGACCAGACCGTCGTCGACCAACTGCTCGACGCTCTTGTCGCCCAGGCCTTCGATGTCCATTGCGCGGCGCGAGACGAAGTGAATAATCGCTTGTTTCAGTTGCGCGCCACACGCCAGGCGCCCGACGCAGCGGTACACCGCGCCTTCGCTGACGGTCTCGCGACCTTTGCTGCGTTTGACCAGTTGCGTACGCTCGACGTGCGAGCCGCACACCGGGCATTGTTCCGGGATGTGCACCGCGCGGGCATTTTCCGGACGGCGCTCGGTGACCACTTGCACCACTTGCGGGATCACGTCACCGGCACGGCGAATGATCACGGTATCGCCGATCATCAAGCCCAGGCGCGCGACTTCGTCCATGTTGTGCAGCGTCGCGTTGGCCACGGTGACGCCGGCTACTTTGACCGGTTTCAGTCGCGCCACCGGCGTGACCGCGCCGGTGCGTCCGACCTGAAACTCGACGTCGAGCAGCTCGGTGAGTTCTTCCATCGCCGGGAATTTATGGGCGATCGCCCAGCGCGGTTCGCGGGCGCGGAAACCCAATTCGCGTTGCGAAGCGATGCTGTTGACCTTGAACACCACGCCATCGATTTCATAACCGAGCGCGTTGCGGCGCTCGCCGATGTCGCGGTAGTAGTCAAGGCATTCGTCGATGCCGTGCGCCAGTTTCAGTTCATGGCTGATCGGCATGCCCCACTTCTGCAACTGCTTGAGATTGCCGATGTGCGTGTCGGCGATATCGGCGGAAATCTGGCCGATGCCGTAGCAGCAGAATTCCAATGGACGATTGGCGGTGATCTTCGAATCGAGTTGGCGCAAGCTGCCGGCGGCGGCGTTACGCGGGTTGGCGAAGGTCTTGCCGCCGACTTCCAGCTGCGAGGCGTTGAGCCGTTCGAAACCGGCCTTGGACATAAACACTTCGCCGCGCACTTCGAGGGTTGCCGGCCAGCCAGTGCCGTGCAGCTTCAGCGGAATGTTGCGCACGGTGCGCACGTTGACGCTGATGTCTTCGCCGGTGGTGCCATCGCCGCGCGTGGCGCCGCGCACCAATACGCCGTCCTGATACAACAGGCTGACCGCCAGGCCATCGAGTTTCGGTTCGCAGCTGTATTCCACCGCCGCCCCAGCGCCGAACAGATCACCGGTCGGCAAGTCGAGGCCTTCGGTTACCCGGCGGTCGAACTCGCGCATGTCGGTCTCTTCGAAGGCGTTGCCGAGGCTGAGCATCGGCACTTCGTGGCGCACTTGAGTAAACGCCGACAAGGCTGCGCTGCCGACGCGCTGGGTTGGCGAGTCGCTGGTGATCAGTTCGGGATTGGCGGCTTCGAGGGCTTTGAGCTCGTGGAACAAGCGGTCGTACTCGGCGTCCGGAATGCTCGGCTCGTCCATCACGTGATAGCGATAGTTGTGCTGATCCAGCTCAGCGCGCAGCTCTAGAATGCGGGTTTTGGCGGCGGTCATGGGTGTTCTCTCATAAAGCAAAAGAGCAGCCGAAGCTGCTCAATTTTCTAATCACGATAGCCTGAAGGCTTGCACCATGTGGCGAGGGGGCTTGCCCCCGTTCGACTGCGAAGCAGTCGCAAATATTGTGATCGTGTTTTATCTGGCACAACGGGCGGCATGGTCTTGGGGCCGCTTCGCAACCCAACGGGGGCAAGCCCCCTCGCCACAACAGCCCTTTTGCCTTTAGCGTTTCTGGGTCAGGGCGCGACGTTCGAACTCGACGATACGCTGACGGTAATGCTCGATCGTCTGGGCGGTCAGCACACTGCGCTGGTCGTCTTTCAGTTCGCCGTTCAGTTCCTGCGACAGCTTGCGCGCTGCGGCCACCATCACGTCGAAGGCTTGCTTCGGATGACGCGGGCCCGGCAGACCGAGGAAGAAGCTCACGGCCGGCGTGCTGAAGTGGTCGATGTCGTCCAGATCAAAGATGCCCGGCTTGACCGCGTTGGCCATGGAGAACAGCACTTCGCCGTTACCCGCCATGCTTTCGTGGCGGTGGAAAATATCCATCTCGCCGAAACGCAGGCCGCTTTCGAGAATGTTCTGCAACAGCGCCGGGCCCTTGAAGCCGGCAGCGTCGCGGCAGATCACGCTGATCACCAGCACTTCTTCGGCTTGCGGCTGTTCTTTGTCGCTGACCGCCGGCGACGACTTGGTGTCATCCGGGAAATCGTCGTCACGGCTGCTGAAGCTCGGGCCGCCGTCCAGATCCAGGCTCAGGTTCATGTCGCCCTGCGAAGGTTCGCCATGGCCACGCTTGCCGCGCTTGGAACCCGATTCACGAGGTTCGCGCGCCGGCATGCTCACGGACGGCAGATCGTGCTCGTCCAGTTGCGGCTCTTTATGCGTGTCCAGCACGCGGGGCGGGCCCAACAGCTCGGCGCTGGTGTCCTCGTCCGGCAGGTTGGACAGACTTCGATCAAGACGGAATTTTAGTTTTCCCTTGCCGCCGCGCATACGGCGCCAGCCATCGAAAAGAATACCGGCAATGACAATAATGCCGATGACGATCAGCCACTCGCGCAGACCGATTTCCATGTAATCCCGTGCCTCTATAAAAAATGCTGAAAAATAAGGGGTTTACAACGTGCAAACCGCTTTAAAACGTGGCGCCAACTCTATGTTCTGACAGGCGTTTTGCCCACGTATACGAAAAATTGACATTAAACTAGCACGACCAAAGGCAACTTTACACCGTCTGTCACAATGGCTTGAGCGAATATGTCGATTGGCCAGCAACGAAAGGCAAGAAGAACCGTCCTACAACCGCGTATCACCGGCCCTACAGCCCGAGACTCAGGCATCCACCATCGCCATCGCTTCCTCGACATCTACCGCCACCAAACGTGAACAACCCGGTTCATGCATCGTCACCCCCATCAGTTGATCGGCCATTTCCATGGCGATCTTGTTGTGGGTGATGTAGATGAACTGCACCGTCTGCGACATTTCCTTGACCAGCCGTGCGTAGCGTCCAACGTTAGCGTCATCCAGTGGCGCGTCAACTTCATCAAGCATGCAGAACGGCGCCGGGTTCAACTTGAAGATGGCAAATACCAGGGCCAATGCGGTCAGGGCTTTTTCGCCGCCGGAGAGCAAATGGATGGTGCTGTTCTTCTTCCCTGGCGGCCGCGCCATGATTGTCACCCCTGTATCGAGTAGATCTTCGCCCGTCAGTTCCAAGTAGGCGCTGCCGCCACCGAAAACTTTTGGGAAAAGTGCCTGAATTCCGGCATTGATCTGATCAAAGGTATCTTTGAAGCGGTTTCGGGTTTCCTTGTCGATCTTGCGAATCACGTTTTCCAGCGTGTCCAGCGCTTCGACCAGATCGTCGTTCTGCGCGTCCAGATAACGTTTGCGTTCGGATTGCTGGGTGTATTCGTCGATGGCCGCGAGGTTGATCGCACCGAGCCGCGCAATACGTGCGGCGATGCGCTCCAGCTCTTCCTCGGCGTCCTTCTCGTTGGCCTCGGCCACCAGCGTGGCGATCACACCATGCAAGTCGTAGCCATCCTCCAGCAATTGATCTTCGAGGGTTTTGCGGCGCACGGTCAGGGCTTGCCATTCCATGCGCTGGGTTTCCATCTGCCCGCGAATCAATTGCGATTGCTGCTCGGCCTGATTTCGGCGCTTCTCGGCATCACGCAGTTCGCGGTCGGCGTCTTCCATGGCGGCTTGCGCGGTTTTCAGTTCTTCGTCGACGGTCATGCGCTTGTCGAGCAATTCTTCGAGTTTGAGGCGCAGCTCTTCCAGCGGCGCCTCGCCCTCCTCCAGATTCAAACTGAGCTGTTCGCGCTTCTCGGTCAGGCGCTCGGATTGCATCTCCAGACGTTCCAGCGCCTGCCGCGTCGAGTCGTGCTGGGCCTTCAGCGAGCCCAGACGCACGGCCAATTGGTGCGCATGGTCCTTGTGCTGCCGCGCTTCCTGGCGCACCCGATCAAGACGTTCGCGCAAGCTGTCGCGCTGAGCCATCAGTAACTCGCGCTGCTCGGTGTCGAGCTCCATCGCGTCGAGCGCTTCCTGCAATTGCAGGCGCGCTTCGCCAATGTTTTCGTGTTCCAGCGCGCGTTGCTCGGCCAGTTCGCTGAGCTCTTCGTCGAGACGCGTGCGGCGCAACGTCAGTTGTTCAGCCTTGGCTTTGCCGGCGGACAGCTGGGCTTTCAATTCACCTTGCTGACGCGCTTCGTCCTGCAGCAAACGACGCAAATGTTCGCGACCGTTTTCCTGCTGACGCTGTTGCGCGCGCAGGTTCTGCAATTGCGTCTCGAGGGTTTCGACCGTGGCTTCGCGCTCTTCACGTTCGATGCCCAGATTGTGAATTTCCTGACCACGGGCGATCACGCCGCTTTCCGCTTCACTGGCGCGGCGCACCCGCAGAAAGTGCCGGCTGACCCAATAACCGTCGCGGCTGATCAGGCTTTCGCCGTCGGCCAACTGACCGCGCAGGGCCAAGGCCTGATCGAGACTCTCAACCGGTTTGACCTGCCCCAGCCATGGCGACAGATCAACCGGCGCCTCGACCTTGTCGAGCAGGCTGCCGGCCACGCGCACGCCATCGGTGGCGGCGCTGAGCAAACGCAAATCGCCTTGGGCAAACCCGGCCAGATCGAAATCGCCGAAGTCGTCGACCAGCACCGCTTGCAGGTCGGCGCCGAGCACGGTTTCCACCGCCAGCTCCCAACCCGCCTCAACGCTCAAGCCGTCGGCCAGGCGCGGACGCTCGGTCAGGTTCTGTTCGCGCAGCCATTCAGCAGTGCCAGTGCCCGGATCGAGCGCGGCTTGCTGCAAGGCTTCCAGCGAGGCCAAACGCCCGTTGAGACGCTGCAAGTCACCTTGCGCGGTTTGCTGCGCGGTCAGCGCATGCTGCAGTTCCTGACGCAGCTGTTCGAGTTTTTCGACTTGCGCCTGTTCACTCGTCTGCAAATCCTCAAGCGTCGCCTCGGACTCCGCGAGCTGCTCGTTGAGCGCCATGATTGCCGCGTCTTCAGGGTCGGCCGAGAGCAACGCGCGCTCCTCGCCGAGACGCTTTTGCCGTTCGGCCAGGCGTTCCATGCTGGTTTCCAGCTGTTGGATGCGCGACTGCTGCACTTCTGACTGGCGGCGCGGTTCAGCGGCGGTGAGGTTGAACGTGTCCCACTGCTCTTGCCAGGCGTGCATGGTGGTTTCGGATTCTTCCAGCGCGGCGGCGGCCTCTTCGGCGGCGGCGCTGGTGACTTCCTGTTCCGGAGTCAGCAGGTCGAGCTCTTCGCCGAGGGTCAGCAGCAACGTGCGGTCGTGGCCCAGGTGCGATTCGGTTTCCAGGCGTGCGCGCTCGGCTTCTTTCAAATCATCCTGCAACTGGCGCAAACGCTGCTGGCCGTGCTGGATGCTTTGCTCGACCCGGGCGATGTCGCCGCCGACCGAATAAAAGCGCCCTTGCACCAGATTGAAGCGCTCGGACAGGTCATGGTGACCGTCACGCAGGCGTTCAATTGCGGCGTCGGCGTTGCGTTGCTCGGCGACCAAGGCTTCGAAGGTGATTTCCTGATTGCCGATCACCGCTTCGCGCTGCCCGACCTGCTCGTTCAGCGCCTGCCAGCGCAGCGCCGACAATTGCGCCTTGAGCTGACGTTCCTCACCTTTATATTCCTGATACTTCTTGGCCGACTCGGCTTGACGGTGCAAGCGTTCGAGTTGGCGTTCGAGCTCGTCGCGCAAGTCGGTCAGGCGCGCAAGGTTTTCATGGGTGCGGCGGATTCGGTTTTCAGTCTCGCGGCGGCGCTCCTTGTACTTGGAGATGCCGGCCGCTTCTTCAATAAAGTTGCGCAGGTCTTCAGGCTTGGCTTCGATCAGCTTGGAGATCATCCCCTGCTCGATGATCGAGTAGCTGCGCGGGCCGAGGCCGGTGCCGAGGAAGATGTCGGTGATGTCGCGCCGCCGGCATTTGGTGCCGTTGAGGAAGTAACTGTTCTGGCTATCGCGGGTCACTTTGCGGCGAATCGATATTTCCGCATAAGCCGCGTATTCGCCGACCAGCGTGCCGTCGGAGTTGTCGAACACCAGTTCGATGCTCGCCTGGCTGACCGGTTTGCGGCTGGTCGAGCCATTGAAGATGACGTCGGTCATCGACTCGCCGCGCAGGTTCTTTGCCGAGCTCTCGCCCATCACCCAACGCACGGCGTCGATGATGTTCGACTTGCCGCAACCATTGGGCCCGACCACCGCCGCCATGTTACTGGGGAAGTTCACCGTGGTCGGGTCGACGAAGGATTTGAACCCCGCCAGTTTGATGCACTTGAGCCGCACCCTTAAGCGACCGTCAGGGCGGAAATCACCAGATCGCAGCTGCGCTGGGCATAGGCCGTCAGCACCACACGAATCTGCGGGAAGTCACGGGCGATCACCGCCGCCAGCAAGCGCTCGAACAATTCGAGGAACTCGCTCATCTCGGCTTTGCGCTGTTCCAGTGCAAGAAAATACGCGCGGCTCATGGCCGGCTGCAGATTTTCCACGGTTTCCTGCAAATACGGGTTGTTGGCAAACGGGTATGCAGCGCGCATCACGCTGAAACTGTCGTCAACGAATGTGCGGATGTCCTGGCGCTCGTAACTGGCGCTCAGGCGTTGCTGGATCTGCACGAACGCCGCCAGGTCAGCCTGGACTCGCCAGCCGCTGGCCACGGCGTTGCCGAGCAAGATGTACAACTCGCTCATCAGCGTGCACAGGCTCTGGACCTTGTGCGCGGTGAGTTCGGTGACATGGGCGCCACGTCGCGGGAGGATCGCGATCAAGTGGCGGCGCTCCAGGATCAGCAAGGCTTCGCGGACCGAACCGCGGCTGACATTAAGTGCCAGCGTGACCTTCTGTTCCTGGATGCGCTCTCCCGGCTTCATTTCGCCGCGAATGATACGTTCGGCGAGGTGGTGAGCAATTTGCTCGGCGAGGCTGTCCGGCGCCTTGAACGTCATGGTTGTCCTTCAAACTCTTCGATCTGCACAAGCGGCGCAGTGTAGCGCAATTGCTACGTCATGGCGGAGTGCCCACCCGGCGGTTTTTGGCACGAAATAAGCAAAAAGCAAGCTGACACGTGAGGGTCAATACTAATGAAACGCGCTGTTGATCGAGAAAAGCTGATTTCCTGACCTTTAAGTCAGAAAACCATTGACCGAAAAGTCAGACCTGATAAATTCGGCTCACATCGGTTAACAACAATAATGAGTCTGCGAGGCCATCCGTGATCCAGTTTTTACTCAACCAGGAACTCCGTAGCGAGCACGCCCTGGACCCGAACCTGACCGTGCTCAATTACCTGCGCGACCACGTCGGCAAACCCGGCACCAAAGAAGGCTGCGCCAGCGGCGACTGCGGCGCATGCACCGTGGTAGTCGGCGAGCTGCAAACGGATGACGATGGCCGCGAACACATTCGCTATCGCAGCCTCAACTCGTGCCTGACGTTCGTTTCGTCACTGCACGGCAAACAATTGATCAGCGTCGAAGACCTCAAGCACCAAGGCCAATTGCACAGCGTGCAACAAGCCATGGTCGAGTGCCACGGCTCGCAATGCGGCTTCTGCACGCCAGGCTTCGTGATGTCGTTGTTCGCGCTGCAGAAGAACAGCGACGCGCCGGACTCGCACAAGGCCCACGAAGCGCTGGCCGGCAACCTCTGCCGCTGCACCGGCTATCGGCCGATTCTCGAAGCCGCGCAGCAATCGTGCTGCGGCAAACAACCTGACCAGTTCGATGCGCGCGAGGCCGACACCATCGCCCGCCTCAAAGCCATCGCCCCAACCGACATCGGCGAGCTCAACAGTGGCGACAAACGTTGCCTGGTGCCGCTGACCGTGGCCGATCTGGCCGACCTTTACGACGCTTATCCGCAAGCCCGCCTGCTGGCCGGCGGCACCGACCTGGCGCTGGAAGTCACGCAATTCCATCGCACCTTGCCGGTGATGATCTACGTCGGCAACGTGGCCGAAATGAAGCGCATCGAGCGTTTCGACGATCGCCTGGAAATCGGCGCCGCCACCGCCCTCTCCGATTGCTACGAAGCACTGAAAGCGGAATACCCGGACTTCGGCGAACTGCTGCAGCGCTTCGCTTCGTTGCAGATTCGCAACCAGGGCACCTTGGGCGGCAACATCGGCAACGCCTCGCCCATCGGCGACTCGCCGCCGCTGCTGATCGCCTTGGGCGCGCAGATTGTGCTGTGCAAGGGCGAAACCCGCCGCACCCTGGCGCTGGAAGATTACTTCATCGATTACCGGGTTACCGCGCGTCAGGAAAGCGAGTTCATCGAAAAGATCATCGTGCCCCGCGCTAGCGCCGAACAACTGTTCCGCGCCTATAAAGTGTCGAAGCGTCTGGACGACGACATTTCCGCAGTCTGCGCCGCGTTCAACCTGCGCTTTGAAAACGGTGTGATCGCCGACGCCCGCGTGGCATTCGGCGGCATGGCGGCAATCCCGAAACGCGCGAAAAACTGCGAAACCGCGCTGCTCGGTGCGCCGTTCAACCACGCCACCATCGAACGTGCCTGCGCCGCGCTGGCGGAAGATTTCACCCCGCTCTCGGACTTCCGCGCGAGCAAGGAGTATCGCCTGCTCAGCGCGCAAAACCTGCTGCGCAAATACTTCATCGAACTGCAAACACCGCACATCGAGACTCGGGTGACCGCTTATGTCTAATCATCACGCTGTAGAGAAGACCCAAGCCGAACTGGCTGAACTGTTCGCCCAGGACCTGACCACCGGCGTCGGCCGCAGCGTCAAGCACGACAGCGCCGCCAAGCACGTGTCCGGTGAAGCGCAGTACATCGACGACCGCCTGGAATTTCCGAACCAGTTGCACGTTTATGCACGCCTGTCGGACCGCGCCCACGCGAAAATCATCAGCATCGACACCGCGCCGTGCTACGCCTTCGAAGGCGTGCGCATCGCCATCACTCACGAAGACGTGCCGGGCCTGAAAGACATCGGCCCGCTGCTGCCGGGCGACCCGTTGCTGGCCATCGACACCGTGGAATTCGTCGGCCAACCGGTGGTTGCGGTGGCGGCGAAGGACCTGGAAACCGCGCGCAAAGCGGCGATGGCCGCGATCATCGAGTACGAAGATCTCGAGCCCGTTCTGGACGTGGTTGAAGCCTTGCGAAAACGCCACTTCGTGCTCGACAGCCACACTCACCAGCGCGGCGATTCCGCCGGTGCCTTGGCGACTGCAGAGCATCGCATCCAGGGCACGCTGCACATCGGCGGCCAGGAACACTTTTATCTGGAGACGCAAATCTCCTCGGTGATGCCGACCGAAGATGGCGGGATGATCGTTTACTGCTCGACGCAAAACCCCACCGAAGTGCAGAAACTGGTCGCCGAAGTGCTGGACGTGTCGATGAACAAAATCGTCGTCGACATGCGTCGTATGGGCGGTGGTTTCGGCGGCAAGGAAACTCAGGCGGCCAGCCCGGCGTGCCTGTGCGCAGTGATCGCGCACCTCACCGGTCAGCCGACCAAAATGCGCCTGCCGCGCGTCGAAGACATGCTGATGACCGGCAAGCGTCACCCGTTTTACGTCGAATATGACGTTGGCTTCGACAGCACCGGTCGCCTGCACGGCATCGCGCTGGAACTGGCCGGCAACTGCGGTTGTTCGCCGGATTTGTCGGCGTCGATTGTCGACCGCGCGATGTTCCACGCCGACAACTCGTACTACCTCGGCGACGCGACGATCAACGGCCACCGCTGCAAAACCAACACCGCGTCGAACACCGCTTACCGTGGTTTCGGCGGCCCGCAAGGGATGGTGGCGATTGAAGAAGTGATGGACGCGATTGCCCGTCATCTGGCCCTCGATCCGCTAGCCGTGCGCAAGGCCAACTACTACGGCAAAACCGAGCGCAACGTCACGCATTACTACCAGACCGTCGAGCACAACATGCTCGAAGAAATGACCGCCGAACTCGAAGAAAGCAGCCAGTACGCCGAGCGTCGCGAAGCGATTCGTCGCTACAACGCCAACAGCCCGATTCTGAAAAAAGGCCTGGCGCTGACCCCGGTCAAATTCGGCATTTCGTTCACCGCCAGTTTCCTCAATCAGGCCGGCGCGCTGATCCACGTTTACACCGACGGCAGCATTCACCTGAACCACGGCGGCACCGAAATGGGCCAGGGTTTGAACACCAAAGTCGCGCAAGTCGTGGCCGAAGTGTTCCAGGTGGAAATGGACCGCGTGCAGATCACCGCGACCAACACCGACAAAGTGCCGAACACCTCGCCAACCGCTGCTTCCAGCGGCGCCGACCTGAACGGTAAAGCCGCGCAGAACGCTGCGGAAATCATCAAGAAACGCCTGGTGGAATTCGCCGCGCGGCAATACAAGGTCAGCGAAGAAGACGTCGAATTCCACAACGGTCACGTGCGGGTTCGCGATCACATTCTGACGTTCGAGGCGCTGATCCAGCAGGCGTATTTCGCGCAGGTTTCGTTGTCGAGCACCGGGTTCTACAAGACCCCGAAAATCTTCTACGACCGCAGTCAGGCGCGGGGTCGGCCGTTCTATTACTACGCGTTCGGCGCGGCGTGCTGTGAAGTGATCGTCGACACCTTGACCGGCGAATACAAAATGCTGCGCACCGACATTCTTCACGACGTCGGCGCTTCGCTAAATCCGTCAATCGATATCGGTCAGGTCGAAGGTGGGTTCATCCAGGGCATGGGGTGGCTGACCATGGAAGAACTGGTGTGGAACAACAAGGGCAAACTGATGACCAACGGCCCGGCGAGCTACAAGATCCCGGCCGTCGCCGACATGCCGCTGGACCTGCGGGTGAAGCTGGTGGAAAACCGCAAGAACCCGGAAGACACGGTGTTCCATTCCAAGGCTGTGGGTGAGCCGCCGTTCATGCTCGGGATTGCTTCGTGGTGCGCGATCAAGGATGCCGTGGCGAGTTTGGGTGACTACAAACATCAGCCGAATATCGATGCGCCGGCGACGCCGGAGCGGGTGTTGTGGGGCTGCGAGCAGATGCGCCAGTTGAAAGCGGCGAAGGCTGTCGAAACCGAAGTTGAGTTGGCTTCGCTCTGATACCGAGGCGCGGCCTTCGCGGGCAAGCCTCGCTCCTACAGATTGATGGTGTATCGCGATGATGTGCACGACGCGAATACTGTAGGAGCGAGGCTTGCCCGCGAAGAGGCCCGAACAGACAACACAGATGTCGAGGTGAAAACATGTACAACTGGATCGACGCCCTCGCCGACTTGCAATCCCAAGGCGAACCCTGCGTGTTGGTGACCATCATCGAAGAGCTCGGCTCGACGCCGCGCAATGCCGGTTCGAAAATGGTCATCAGCGCCAAACAGAGTTTCGACACCATCGGTGGCGGGCATCTGGAATACAAAGCCATGCAGATCAGCCGCGAAATGCTCGCCAGCGGCAAACAGGACACGCATCTGGAGCGCTTCAGCCTGGGCGCCAGTCTGGGCCAGTGCTGCGGCGGCGTGACCGTGTTGCTGTTCGAACCGATGGGCCAGGTCCAGGCGCAAATCGCCGTGTTCGGCGCCGGGCATGTCGGCCGCGCGCTGGTGCCGTTGCTCGCCAGCCTGCCCTGCCGCGTGCGCTGGATCGACTCGCGCGATGCCGAGTTCCCCGACCAGATCCCCCACGGCGTGCGTAAAATCGTCGCCGAAGAACCGCTCGATGAAATCGACGATTTGCCCGTGGGCAGCTATTGCATCGTCATGACCCACAATCACCAGCTCGACCTCGAACTCACCGCCGCGATCCTCAAGCGCAACGACTTCGCCTACTTCGGCCTGATCGGCTCGAAGACCAAACGCGTCAAGTTTGAACATCGTTTGCGCGACCGCGGTTTCGACAGCGCCGTGCTGCAACGCATGCGCTGCCCGATGGGCATTGGCGAAGTCAAAGGCAAGTTGCCTGTGGAAATCGCCGTCTCCATTGCCGGCGAAATCATCGCCACCTATAACGCGAACTTCGGCCAGCAAACTGCCAGCGCCGGATCATCGATTGCCAAACTGCTGCCTGCTTCACGCCGCAGCCAAGCCTCTAATTGATAAGCCCAGACACTGAGAACCGACATGCCTCTGACTCGCAAAGCCTACCGTGCCGCCATCCTGCACAGCATCGCCGACCCCGCCGAAGTGGGGATCGAAGCCTCGTATGAGTATTTCGAAGACGGCCTGCTGGTGGTCGATAACGGCCAGATCAGCGCCCTCGGCCACGCCTGCGATTTACTGCCGACGCTGCCGGCCGACATCGAGATCACTCACTATCAGGACGCGCTGATCACGCCAGGCTTCATCGACACGCACATTCACTTCCCGCAAACCGGCATGGTCGGCGCCTACGGCGAGCAGTTGCTCGACTGGCTCAACACTTACACCTTCCCGTGCGAAAGCCAGTTCGGAGACAAGGCCCACGCCGATGAAGTCGCGGATATTTTCGTCAAGGAACTGCTGCGCAACGGCACCACCACCGCGCTGGTGTTCGGCAGCGTGCACCCGCAATCGGTGAACTCGTTTTTTGAAGCCGCCGAGCAACTTGACCTGCGGATGATCGCCGGCAAGGTGATGATGGACCGCAACGCGCCGGACTACCTGACCGACACCGCTGAATCCAGCTATGTCGAGAGCAAGGCGTTGATCGAGCGCTGGCACGGCAAGGGCCGTTTGCACTACGCGGTGACCCCACGCTTCGCCCCGACCAGCACCCCGGAACAACTGACCCTCGCCGGTCAGTTGCTCGGCGAATACCCTGATCTGTACATGCAGACGCACATCAGCGAAAACCTGCAGGAAGTCGAGTGGGTCAAGGAGCTGTTCCCGGAGCGTAAGGGTTACCTCGACGTCTACGACCATTACCAACTGCTCGGCGAGCGCTCGGTGTTCGCCCACGGCGTGCATTTGTGTGATGACGAGTGTGCGCGACTGGCGGAGACCGGCTCGGCGATCGCTTTTTGCCCGACGTCGAACCTGTTTCTCGGCAGCGGTTTGTTCAACTTGCCGATGGCCGAGAAGCACAAGGTCAATGTCGGCCTGGGCACGGACGTTGGCGGCGGCACCAGTTTCTCGCTGCTGCAAACTTTGAACGAAGCGTACAAAGTCATGCAACTGCAAGGCGCGCGGTTGAGCCCGTTCAAATCGCTGTACCTGGCGACCCTCGGCGGCGCGCGTGCGCTGCGTCTGGAGGAGAAAATCGGCACGTTGCAGCCGGGCACTGACGCGGACTTCCTGGTTTTGGATTACAACGCCACACCGCTGCTGAGCTATCGCTTGAAGCAGTCGAAAGACATCGCCGAAACGTTGTTTGTGTTGATGACGCTGGGTGATGACCGCACCGTGCTGCAGACCTATGCGGCGGGGAATCAGGTGTACCAGCGCTGAGTTATTCCCCGACCTGGAGCGTGGGAACGATCTGAAGGTTTTTCCGGGCATAAAAAAATCCCCCGTCGCTCTTAGAGCCCGGGGGATTTTTATTGCCTGTCAGGTCGCTATCGCGAGCAAGCTCGCTCCCACACTTGATCGGTGTCGTACACAAATCCCCTGTAGGAGCGAGCCTGCTCGCGATCAGCGGGATCGCGCCTGCAAATGAACTGTGTCGCTCACTAATCCCCTGTGGGAGCCGAGCTTGCTCGCGATGGCCGCGACTCGGTCTGCGTTAGAGCTTGGCAGCCGAACGCCCAGGCTTTTTGGTCTGCAACAAATGCGAGAACACTGCGTGCAAATCATCCGACGCGCTTTCTTCGTCGAGGTTGAGTTTGCTGTCGATGTGGTCCATGTGATGCATCATCAAATCAACCGCCAGACCACCGTTGCGCGCTTCAATCGCGTCGATCAACTGCGTGTGCTCGTCATACGAACAATGCGAGCGGTTGCCGCTTTCGTATTGGGCGATGATCAGCGAAGTCTGCGACACCAGGCTGCGTTGGAAACTGATCAGTGGCGCGTTCTTCGCAGCTTCGGCAAGTTTCAAATGGAACTCACCCGATAGCCGGATACCGGCGCCGCGATCGCCACGCGAGAAGCTGTCGCGCTCGTCGTTGACCATCTGCCGCAGCTCGGCAATCTGCTCGGCGGTGGCGTGCTGCACGGCCAGTTCGGTGATCGCGCGCTCGACCAGACGCCGGGCGAGGAACACCTGACGCGCCTCTTCGACGCTCGGGCTGGCGACCACGGCGCCACGGTTCGGCCGCAGCAATACCACGCCTTCATGCGCCAGTCGCGATAACGCGCGGCGAATGATGGTGCGGCTGACCCCGAAAATTTCCCCCAGCGCTTCTTCGCTCAACTTGGTGCCGGGCGCCAGACGCTGTTCGAGGATGGCCTCGAAGATATGCGCGTAGACAATATCGTCCTGGGTACCGCTGCGGCCGGCTTTGCCTGCTCGCGGTTGTTTCTTGAGGGGCTGCAACTGTTCGTTCATGGGCACTCGAGTCGGGAGAACTGCGGCGAATAGACCGTGACTGTAATACGGCACAGTGGGTCGCTGGCAAGTATCGCGTAAAAAACACCGCGATTGTACACAATGGATGGTGGCAACACGACTGTATGGCTGATTGCGGCCACGGCTGTATTGCAACGGTCCGTTACATTTGAGTTTAGGCTTGAACGCAGAATCCGCGCGTCTACCCCGATCCCTGTAGCAGCTGGCGAAGCCTGCGTTCGGCTGCGAAGCAGTCGTAAACCCTGTGCTCGCGGTTTACCTGATACACCGCGCTGCCTGATTTCACGACTGCTGCGCAGCCGAACGCAGGCTTCGCCAGCTGCTACAAAGGGCGCGGGCATCTCCACTAGAACAAGGAACACCGCTGTCATGAACGACGTCACGCACACTCGCCTGCGCCCATTTGCCGACACTTCGCCGTCGGCCATTGTCGCCGGGTTCATCGCGATGATGACCGGCTACACCAGTTCGCTGGTGCTGATGTTCCAGGCCGAGCAAGCGGCGGGTCTGAGCAGTGGGCAGATTTCTTCGTGGATCTGGGCGATTTCGATCGGCATGGCGGTGTGCTCGATCGGCTTGTCATTGCGTTATCGCACGCCGATCACCATTGCCTGGTCGACTCCCGGCGCCGCGTTGTTGATCACCAGCCTCGGGGGCGTGAGTTACGGCGAAGCCATCGGCGCCTACATTACCTGCGCGGTGCTGGTGACGATTTGTGGTTTGACCGGCAGCTTTGAGCGCCTGGTGAAAAAGATCCCGGCATCACTGGCGGCCGCTCTGCTCGCCGGGATTCTGTTCAAGATCGGCAGCGAGATTTTCGTCGCGGCGCAGCATCGCACGACGTTGGTGCTGGCGATGTTCTTCACTTATCTGCTGGTCAAACGCCTGTCGCCGCGTTATGCGGTGCTCGCCGCGCTGTTGATCGGCACGGCGTTGTCGGGGTTCATGGGGTTGCTGGATTTCAGCGCTTTTCATCTGGAAGTGGCGACGCCGGTGTGGACCACGCCGCACTTTTCCTTCGCCGCGACCATCAGCATCGGCATCCCGCTGTTTGTGGTGGCGATGACCTCGCAGAACATGCCCGGCATCGCTGTGTTGCGCGCCGACGGTTATAACGTGCCCGCCTCGCCGCTGATCACCACGACCGGGATTGCCTCGCTGCTGCTGGCGCCGTTCGGCTCGCACGGCATCAACCTGGCGGCGATCAGCGCGGCGATCTGCACTGGGCCGCACGCCCATGAGGATCGCAACAAGCGTTACACCGCGGCGGTCTGGTGCGGAATTTTCTACGGCATCGCCGGAGTGTTCGGCGCGACGTTGGCGGCGCTGTTCGCAGCGTTGCCAAAGGAATTGGTGCTGTCGATTGCCGCGCTGGCGCTGTTTGCCTCGATCATGAATGGTTTGAGCATTGCCATGAGTGAGGCCAAGGAGCGTGAAGCGGCGCTGATTACATTTATGGTCACCGCGTCGGGGCTGACGCTGTTTTCCATCGGCTCGGCGTTTTGGGGGATTGTCGCGGGGGTTTTGACGTTGCTGATTTTGAATTGGCGTAAAAGCTGAGGGCCTCTTCGCGGGCAAGCCTCGCTCCTACAGGTTCAGCGCCAGACTTTGTAGGAGCGAGGCTTGCCCGCGAAGACATTTGCGAGAACGCCATTGCAGTCCGAACCCTACACCTGCACCAGCAAATCGCAGGCAAAAAAAACGGCGACCCGTGGGTCGCCGTTTCTTTTATGACATCAAGCTACCGGATTGATCGGCTTTTCCGGGTACCAGACGTCGAGCAGCGGGCTGACAGTGACTTCAGTCAGTTCGCTGCGGCCCTTGAGCCAGGCTTCAACAGCAGCGCGCTGCTCTTCGGACACCGAGCCACGCTTCTGCAGGCAAACCAGACCGAAGTCATCGCCGCCAACATAACCCAGACCGTTGGCTTCCATAGCTTCTTTCAGGAAAGCGTTGAGGAAAGCATCAATGGCTTCATCAGCCAAATCTTCTTTGAAATCCAGGTTCAGTTCGAAACCCAGCTCTTGAAATTCATCGACGCACAGCTTTTTGCGCAGACGCTGGGAACGGTTAGTCGCCATTGGAACAATCCTCATAAGTAATAACGGGCGGCACTTTAGCAGTTTAAGGCGCCAATTACCCGTTCCACGGTAGTGGCCAGGCTACCGTCGGTAAAAAAATAGCCAATCAGGGGGGTTGCGCACGGCACAAGGTGCGTCACCTTGGGGCATAATGCCGACACTTTCATGACCACTGAGGGATTTTATCTTCATGCCCTCGCCTTTTTTCCCCTCGCCTGCAGGGTTTTACTTCATATGATCAAATCTTTGCGTCCACTGTTTTTTGCCAGTCTTCTTCTGCCCCTGGCGCTCCCGGTTTCTGCCGCCCCGATCAACACCGCCCTGTCTCCCAATGTTGAAAAAGCCCTCAAGGCCAGCAAATTGCAGGACAACGCCCTGTCGCTGGTGATGATTCCGCTCAACGGGCCGGGCACGCCGACGATCTTCAACGCAGACGTTTCGGTCAACCCGGCGTCGACCATGAAACTGGTCACCACTTACGCCGCGCTGGAAATGCTTGGTCCCAACCATCAGTGGAAAACCGAGTTTTACACCGACGGCACGCTCAGCGGCGGCATTCTCAACGGCAACCTCTACCTCAAGGGTGGCGGCGATCCGAAGCTGAACATGGAAAAACTCTGGCTGCTGATGCGCGACCTGCGCGCCAACGGCGTAACGCAGATTACTGGCGACCTGGTGCTGGATCGCGGCTTCTTCATGCAACCGCAATTGCCGCAATTCAATGACGACGGCAATGACGAGAACAAGCCGTTCCTGGTCAAACCCGATTCGCTGATGGTCAACCTCAAAGCCCTGCGTTTTGTTGCGCGCAACGACAACGGCAAAGTGCTGGTGTCGGTGGAGCCGCCGATTGCCAGCGTGCGCATAGACAATCAGGTCAAGGCGATCAACTCCAAACAATGCACCGGCGGCGTGCGCTACAACCCGGTGACCCAACCCGATGGCAGCGTCAACGTGACGGTGGGCGGGCAGTTGGGCGAAGGCTGCAGTTCGCAGACTTACCTGTCGCTGCTCGATCACGCGACTTACACCGCGGGCGCCGTGCGGGCGATCTGGAAAGAACTGGGCGGCAGCATTCAGGGCCGCGACCGTCTGGCGCCGACGCCGAAAGACGCGAAAGTGCTGGCGCGGGCGTTTTCGCCGGATCTGGCGGAGATCATTCGTGACATCAACAAGTACAGCAACAACACCATGGCGCAGCAGCTGTTTTTGAGCCTCGGTCAGCGCTTCCGCAATGACGCCGACGGTGACGATGCCAAGGCTGCCCAGCGTGTGGTCCGTCAGTGGCTGGCGCAGAAAGGCATCACCGCGCCGCACCTGGTGATGGAGAACGGCTCCGGCCTGTCCCGCGCCGAACGCGTCAGCGCCCGTGAAATGGCCGGCATGCTGCAAGCCGCGTGGCGCAGCCCGTATGCCGCCGAGTTCATCAGCTCGATGCCGATCGCCGGCACCGACGGCACCATGCGCAAACGCCTGAAAACCACGGCAATGCGCGGCGAAGCGCACATCAAGACCGGCACCCTGAACACCGTCCGCGCGATCTCCGGCTACAGCCGCGACGTCAACGGCAACACCTGGGCGGTGGTGGCCATCCTGAACGACAAAGCCCCGTTTGGCGCGTCGTCGGTATTGGACCAAGTGCTGCTGGATCTGTATCGCCAGCCAAAAGTACCAGCCACCGCTTCGGTGCTGTAAAGCACACAAAACCCTGCGGGGGCTGAGCTTGCTCGCGATGGCGGTGGATCAGTCGACTTAAATGTTGGCTGATACACCGCTATCGCGAGCAAGCTCGGCTCCCACAGGGGTATGGGCTGAACACAAATCCTCTGCCCCACCACAAATCCCTGCACCTGCGGCGGACACAAATTCCCCGACCAACCACAACTCCCTGCACCTGCGGTGAACACAAATTCCCTGACCAACCACAACCCCCTGTAGCTGAGCTTGCTCGCGATGGCGGTGGGTCAGTTGATTAATTTGTTGGCTGACACACCGCTATCGCGAGCAGGCTCACTCCTACAGGGTTGTGGGTTGAACACGATTTCCCTGACCAACCACAAATCCCTGTGGGAGCCGAGCTTGCTCGCGATGGCGGTGGCTCAGTTGATTAATTTGTTGGCTGACTTACCGCTTTCGCGAGCAGGCTCACTCCTACAGGGTTGTGGGTTGAACACGATTTCCCTGACCAACCACAAATCCCTGTGGGAGCCGAGCTTGCTCGCGATGGCGGTAGGTCAGTCGACTTAAATGTTGGCTGACACACCGCTTTCGCGAGCAAGCTCAGCTCCTACAGGCGATTTGGGTTGGGGCATCAAATCCGGGGCCTACCGAGGCTTGGGTCAGCCTGGCTGTGCTTCTACCCGGTCGCGGCCCGCTTGTTTTGCGGCGTATACCCCGGAATCGGCGCGCAGCAGCAATGAATCGGCGCCTTCGCCGGCGCGCCAACTGGCGATGCCGAAACTCGCGGTGACGGTGCCGACGCCGTCAATCGGCGAGCTGCGTAACGCCTGCCACAGCTGCAATGCCAGCACATGCGCGTGTTCGCCGTCGATGTCCGGGCACAGCACCATGAACTCTTCGCCGCCCAAACGGCAGAACACATCAGTGCGGCGCAGACGATGGCCGATGCGTTCGCAGACCGCTTGCAACACTCGGTCGCCGACGGCGTGGCCATGCTGGTCGTTGATGCGTTTGAAGTGGTCAATATCGAGCATGATCACCGACAACTCGCCGCCGCCGCGCTCGACCCGGGCCATTTCGGTGGTCAGGCGTTCCTGGAAATAGCGCCGATTGTGAATGCCGGTCAGCGAATCAGTGACCGACAGCGCGCGCAATTCCTCTTCCACCCGCTTCAAATCGGAAATGTCGGAAATATAGCCATGCCACAGCACGCCGCCGCCGGGCAATTCTTCCGGGGTGGCCTCGCCGCGCACCCAGCGCAAACCACGCTGCGGCAGTTGCACGCGATATTCCTCACGCCACGGACTGACGGTTTGCGCCGAGGCGCGGATCGACGCGCGCACGCGGCTTGAGTCCTGCGGATGAATCCGCGAGAAAATCGCCTCGGCATTCAACAGCAACACATCCGGATCGAGCTCATAGATCTCGCGGATGCCATCACTCGCATAAATCACGCTGAAGCGCCCGTCGAACTCCATTTTGAATTGATAGATGCCGCCCGGCACATGCGCGCTGAGTTTCTTCAGCAGCAGATCCCGCGCCGCCAAGGCTTCGTAGACACGCTTGCGCTCGGTGATGTCGATGCAGATCGCCAAGTGCCCGACCCACAGCCCCTGCTCGTCCAGCACCGGCGTCGCCAGCATGTTCACCGCCAGATGACTGCCATCCTTGCGCACCAGCGTCCATTCGCGCGCCTGATGACCGCCCTCCTCGCCGCCCTCGACCAGCATCGCCTGACAGGTCGGAATCAGCTTGCCGTAACGCGCGCTCAATTCCGCCGAACGCGCGACCAGCTCACGGGGAAAGTGCAGGCTCTCCAGGGTCATGTGCCCGACCACCTCGGCCGCTGCATAACCGAGCATCTGTTCGGCGCCGGCATTGAAGGTGCTAATGACGCCGCGCAGATCGGTAGCGATGATCGCCACTTGCGTCGCCGCGTTGAGCACCCCGCGCAACTGGCCATGCGTGCCGCGCAATTCCTCCTCGCGGGCACGCAGCTCCTCGGTGCGCTGCTCGACCAGGGTCAGCGCCCGTTGCCGCTGACTGACCAACACGTACAGCAGCGCACTGAGCAACACACTGAGCAAACCGCCAAGCACCACCAGGCTGGTGACCGACGAATGATTCGCCTGCAGAAATGCTTCGCTGGGCTGAATATCCACTTGGTAATCGTGATCGGCCATGCGCAGCAGACGACTGGCGAACAAACTGCTTTCGGCCGCGGTGTTCGAAGATTCGTACAACACCTCGTGCTGATCGTCGGTCGACAAGTCCAGAATGCGCACCGTCAGATAGTCATAACCGGCGTCGGGCAGCCCCTCGGCGAGCAACTGGCGCATGCTGATCACCGCCATCACATAGCCGAATGGCTGAGTCGAACCGGACGGGTTTTGCTCGCGCTGCACCGGCGCCACCAGCAGCACCCCGCGCGCATAGGCCGGTTCAACGCTGACCAGATGCATCGGTTGCGACACCGCCATGCGCCCCGACTGGGCGGCACGTTCCAGGGTCGCGCGGCGCAAGGGTTGCGCGAGCAAATCGTAGCCGAGCGGCGAACCGAGCCGACTCAACGTCTGGCTGTACAGCACCGCCACGTATTCATCGCGGTCGCCGGCCAGTTGCAGCTCGCCCGATGCCTTCAATTCACGAATGGAAAAATCGGCGAAACCCTGGCCACGCACTTCGCGCTCAAACGCTGGGCGCTCTTCGCGGCTGACGCGCTCGGCAAAAGAGTACGCTTGGGTGCGATGCAACAAGGGTTCGGTGTAGCCGTCGAATTCGGCGCGGGACACCGATCCGGAATTGGCAAAGAACCGGCGCAGCCCGTCGAGGCGCTGCTCCTGATCTTCGAAACGTTCTTCGATACGGCTGTAACGCTCACTGGCCAGCAGTTGGAAGCGTTGCCGCAATTGATGGTGAAACAGATTCAGCGTGCCCCACGCCAGCAATCCCGTGAGAATCCCGCCAGCGAGCAATACCAGCGACGCGACCAGCCAGGCCGAGACATCTTCGCTGATAAAACCCAGGATCTTGGGGCGCACGGCGTGCAACGACATAGAACACAACTCAAAACGCCTGGTGCCGGAAAAGCCCATTGGCCGTGGTTGAGTTATAGCTATTAGCCACTAATTTGGCTAGCTCGGCGAGGAGCCAAGAGCCTTTGAAAATCAAGGCTCTGTGGATCCAAATGCCCTGAGGTGTCAGCGGGCCGTGATTTTCCAGGCGCGATGGATCTTGCCGTTACGGGCAAAGTCCGGATCGACGGTCTGCGGGGTGATTTCCTCGACCGCGTAACGCTGGGTCAGATTCTCCTCCAGCACGAACTTGCGGAAGTTGTTGGAGAAGTACAACACGCCGCCCGGCGCCAGACGCGCCATGGCCAGGTCGATCAACTGCACCTGATCGCGCTGCACGTCGAAGATGCCTTCCATGCGCTTGGAATTGGAGAAGGTCGGCGGATCGATGAAGATCAGGTCGAACTCCTCACGGCAGGCGTCCAGCCAGACCATCACGTCGCTCTGCTCCAGACGGTTCTTGTCGGAGAAACCGTTCAACGACAGGTTGCGCCGCGCCCAATCGAGGTAGGTTTTCGACAGATCGACGCTGGTGGTGCTGCGCGCGCCACCCTTGGCTGCGTGCACGCTGGCGGTCGCGGTGTAGCAATACAGATTAAGGAAGCGCTTGCCAGCCGCCTCTTTCTGGATGCGCATGCGCATTGGCCGGTGGTCGAGGAACAGCCCGGTGTCGAGGTAGTCGGTGAGGTTGACCAGCAGCTTGACGCCACCTTCGTTGACCTCGACGAACTTGCCCTGCGCAGCCTGACGTTCGTATTGCTTGGTGCCGCTCTGACGCTCGCGACGCTTGACCACCACGCGGCTCTTGTCGATGTTCAAGGCCTGCGGAATCGCCGCCAGGGCATCGAACATGCGCGCCGAGGCTTTTTCCGGATCGATGGACTTCGGCGCGGCGTATTCCTGGACGTGGACCCAATCCTGATACAGGTCGATGGCCATCGAATATTCCGGCATGTCGGCATCGTAGACGCGGTAGCAATCGATGCCTTCGCGCTTGACCCACTTGCCCAAGGCCTTGAGATTTTTCTGCAGGCGGTTGGCAAACATCTGCCCGCCTTCGCTCAAGCGCGGTTGCTCGATCACTACCGGAGCCGGTTTGATCGGGTTGCCGTTCTTGTTGTACTTCTCATACTTGCCCGGCGCCACATCGTTGTCGGCGACTTCAACTTCAGCCTGCTCGCGCTCGACCTGACGTTGCTCCGGGGTGCGGCGCTCGCCGGTGACGAACTGGTCCGGCGTGACTTTGATCAGGAGCAATTTGCACGGCAACGCGCCGTTCCAGAACGAATACTGTTTGTGGCTGCGAATGCCCATGCGCTTGCCCAGGTCCGGGGCGCCGGTGAACACCGCAGCTTCCCAGTTCAAGCAAGCCTGACGCAGACGTTCGCCGAGGTTCTGGTAGAGATAGAGCAAGCTCGCCTCGTCACCCAGACGTTCGCCGTACGGCGGGTTGCAGATCACCAAGCCTTTCTGGTTCTGGTCCGGGCGCGGCTCGAAAGTGCCGACTTCGCCCTGATAGATCTTGATCCATTCGCTGAGCCCGGCGCGCTCGACGTTGTTGCGGCCCGGTTGAATCAGGCGCGGATCCGCTTCATAACCGCGAATCCACAGCGGTGGCTTGGCCAGACCTGCTGCGCAACGCTCCGTGGCTTCTTCGTGAAGCTTCTTCCACAGCGCCGGGACATGACCCAGCCAAGCGGTGAAACCCCATTGCTCGCGGCGCAGGTTCGGCGCCATATCGGCGGCGATCATTGCGGCTTCGACGAGGAACGTACCGACACCGCACATCGGGTCAGCAAGCGCGCCACTCTCGGCGGCAATGCGTGGCCAGCCGGAGCGGATCAAAATCGCTGCGGCGAGGTTTTCTTTCAAGGGTGCCGCGCCCTGCTGCAAGCGATAGCCGCGCTGGTGCAGGCTGTGGCCGGAGAGGTCGAGCGAGAGAATCGCTTCGCCACGGTCCAGACGCAGGTGGATGCGCAGGTCCGGGTTGAGCTTATCGATGGACGGACGGTCGCCTTGCGGGGTGCGCAGTTTGTCGACGATGGCGTCTTTGACTTTCAGCGCGCCGAAGTGCGTGTTGTCGATGCCCGAACCGTGGCCGCTGAATTCAACGGCCAGGGTGCCGTCGTTGAGCATGTGGTCTTGCCACTCGATGTCGAGCACGCCGTGGTAGAGGTCTTCGGCGTCCTTCATCTGGAAACGCTTGAGCACCAGCAGCACCCGGTTCGCCAGACGCGACCACAGGCACAGACGATAAGCGGTTTCCATGGTGGCCATGCCGCGCACGGCCGAGGTGTGTTCGCGCGCTTCTTCAAGGCCAAGCCCGACGGCTTCCTCGATGAGCAGGCCTTCAAGGCCTTTAGGGCAAGTGAGGAAGATTTCGAATTGATCGGACATTGGAATTTCAGAGCCTTTGGCTAAGTGGGCCGGCAACGCATTGCCGGTCCGGTTTTCAATCAGGCGCTTTTCTAAAAGAGCGCCCGCGTGGCACGAAGGTGTGCCGTCCCAC
Source organism: Pseudomonas sp. 43NM1 (assembly GCF_002836905.1). Taxonomy (NCBI): domain Bacteria; kingdom Pseudomonadati; phylum Pseudomonadota; class Gammaproteobacteria; order Pseudomonadales; family Pseudomonadaceae; genus Pseudomonas; species Pseudomonas sp. 43NM1. Next base: position 27,473 of record NZ_MKGS01000132.1, read on the forward strand.
CCTGGCTGCTCGGGTTAAAGGAGCTTAGATGCCAGGGCAGATAAAAAAGTCGCAGCAACAAAAAGTCATAAAGCGACCCTTCGTCGAATAATACCGCAGCGTAAACGTGGGTCATTCTCACTAAGGGATTAAACCCGTCATACAGCGCGGAGCTGATCATACCGGGGTTTGGCCAATAAACACGCGTCATACATCGTGTTACTTATGGCCATAGCATCTTTCTGGTTACGTCCTTATGACAAAACGATCATTCCCTCGATGTGACGCATTGGTTAGAACTCAACACAGGTTGACGCCGCAACGACGTCAACAACTTGGCTCGCGACGCCGGCAGCGAGCCGCCAACGGCAGAATTTTTCTGCCAGACCTCAATTGAGGTCGACGCGATGAATACAGTCAACAAGTGAGGGCAACACCCTATGAGAAGACTTAAGCGTGATCCGTTGGAAAGAGCATTTTTGCGCGGATATCAATATGGCGTTGGTGGCAAATCCCGTGAGCTTTGCCCATTTACTCTACCGTCGGTACGCCAAGCCTGGATTAACGGCTGGCGAGAAGGACGCGGCGACAACTGGGACGGTATGACCGGCACTGCGGGAATCCACAGACTCAACGAACTTCACGCCGTTGGCTAACAAAGGGCCTGACACTGCAACACAACAATCCGATTACGTAACGCATTAACCACGCACGTCCCATCCGGACGGCGGGCTCCGGCCCAAGGGCACCTTCGAGGTGCCCTTTTTATTCCAAAAACATCGCCATCCTTTGTAGCAGCTGCCGAGCCCGCGAGGCTGCGTTCGGCTGCGAAGGAGTCGTGAAATCAGACACCCCGGTCTTGCAGACACACCGCACACGCAGGGTTTACGACGGCTTCGCCGCCGAACGCAGCCTCGCAGGCTCGGCAGCTGCTACATGTACATGGACGAGGGATATCAGCGAATAGCGGCGATTGCATCGACCGATTCGCGAATCAGCGCCGGGCCTTTGTAGATGAAGCCGGAGTAGATCTGCACCAGACTCGCGCCCGCAGCGATTTTCTCAGCCGCGTGCTTGCCCTCGGTAATCCCGCCCACCGCAATAATCGGCAAACGCCCGGCCAGTTCACCGGCCAAGACCTTGACCGTATTGGTGCTTTTCTCGCGAACCGGCGCGCCGGACAAGCCGCCCGCCTCTTCGCCATGCTCCAGCCCTTCAACGCCAACCCGGCTCAGCGTGGTGTTGGTGGCGATCACCGCGTCCATGCCGGTTTCGATCAACGCCTGGGCCACTTGCGCGGTCTCTTCATCAGTCATGTCCGGGGCAATCTTGATCGCCAGCGGCACATGTTTGCCGTGGCGCAACGCCAATTCGGCGCGACGCTGCGCGAGGTCGGCGAGCAATTGCTTGAGCGAATCACCGAACTGCAAACTGCGCAGGCCCGGGGTGTTCGGCGAACTGACGTTGACCGTCACGTAACTCGCATGCGCGTAGACCTTGTCGAGGCAGATCAGGTAATCCTCGACCGCACGCTCGACCGGCGTGTCGAAGTTTTTACCGATATTGATCCCGAGCACGCCCTTGTACTTGGCTGCCGCGACGCGGGCCAGCAAGTGATCGACGCCGAGGTTGTTGAAGCCCATGCGGTTGATGATCGCCTCGGCTTGCGGCAAACGGAAAATCCGTGGTTTCGGATTGCCCGGCTGCGGACGCGGGGTGATCGTGCCGATTTCGACGAAACCAAAACCCAACTGGGCAAAACCATCGATGGCCGCGCCGTTCTTGTCCAGACCGGCCGCCAGACCCACCGGGTTGGGGAAATCGAGGCCCATGACCTTCACCGGCACGTTTGCCGGCGCCTTGCTCAGCAAGCCGTTGAGGCCCAAACGCCCGCCCGCGCCGATCAGGTCCAGGGACAGATCGTGGGAGGTTTCCGGGGAAAGTTTGAACAACAGCTGACGGGCCAGGGTGTACATGGGCGGGTTTGACTCGAATGGCGGCGAAATGAGGCGGCGATTATAGCCGGGCAACGTGGTCGCAAGCGAGGCGCACAGGCAAATCAAGTCACTGGCATATGCCTTGCACTCTCATTGCTATCAGCTCATGACATCAGCGCTCCTGCCAATGGCGGCAGGAGTCAAAAGACAATGGCGTCGTCACCCGGTTCTGCTCGGCAGTCACCGGGAACGGCGCTTTTTTATGCAAGGTGGACACCCGATGAATCAAACCACAGCGGGCCCGCTGGCCTGGGTCAATGGCAGCGATGCCCCGGAAAAGTCCGCGATCAATGTAGGATTCATGGCCCTGAGCGACTGCGCCTCGGTGGCGGTCGCCGCCACTCAGGGCTTCGCCCAACCGTATGGCTTGACCATCAACCTCAAGCGCCAATCGTCGTGGGCCAACCTGCGCGACAAACTGGTCAGCGGCGAACTCGACGCCGCGCACAGCCTTTATGGACTGATCTACGCCGTGCATCTGGGCATCGGCGGCGTAGCGCCGACCGACATGGCGGTGCTCATGGGCCTGAACCAGAATGGCCAGAGCATCAATCTGTCCCACGGTTTGCAGGCGCTCGGGGTGACCAGTCCTGAAGCACTCGACCGGCACGTGCACCAAACTCGCGCGAAATTGACCTTCGCCCAGACTTTTCCGACAGGCACTCACGCGATGTGGCTGTATTACTGGCTCGCGAGCCAGGGTATTCATCCATTGCACGATGTCGACAGCGTGGTGGTGCCGCCGCCACAAATGGTCGCGCACTTGCAGGCTGGGCGGATCGACGGGTTTTGCGTCGGCGAACCGTGGAGCGCCAGTGCTGTTAAACAGAACCTCGGGTTCACCATGGCAACGACCCAGACCATCTGGCCCGATCACCCGGAAAAGGTCCTCGGTTGCACCCGCGCCTTCGTCGAGCAATACCCCAACACTGCGCGGGCACTGGTAATGGCGATTCTCGAAGCGAGCCGTTTCATCGAGCAAAGCACCGAGAATCGTCGCAGCACCGCGCAGCTGTTAAGCGCGCCCGAATACCTCGACGCGCCGGTGGATTGCATCGAGCCGCGGCTGCTCGGCGATTACGCCGATGGCTTGGGCAATCGCTGGCAAGACCCGCACGCCGTGCGTTTCCATGGCGGCGGCGCGGTGAATCTGCCGTATCTGTCGGACGGCATGTGGTTCATGACCCAGTTCCGCCGCTGGGGTTTGCTGCGCGACGACCCGGATTACCTCGGCGTGGCGCGCAAGGTTCAGCAACTGGATGTGTACCGTGAGGCCGCGACGGCGCTGGGCATCGCCACGCCGGACGAGCAAATGCGCAGCAGTCAGTTGAACGACGGCAAGGTCTGGGACGGCTCCGACCCGGCCGGCTACGCCCGCAGCTTCAAACTGCACGCCATGAGCGACAGCTCGCCTCTTCTCGCCAGCCGCTGACAGGAGACTGCGAATATGTTGCGAATCCTCCTGATCAACGACACGGCGAAGAAAGTCGGGCGATTGAAAGCGGCGCTGACTGAGGCCGGTTTCGAGGTGATCGACGAATCGGGCCTGACCATCGACTTGCCCGCGCGCGTCGAAACGGTGCGCCCGGACGTGATTCTGATCGATACCGAGTCACCGAGCCGCGATGTCATGGAACAAGTGGTGCTGGTCAGTCGCGATCAGCCACGGCCGATTGTGATGTTTACCGACGAACACGACCCCGACGTGATGCGCCAGGCGATCAAGTCGGGCGTCAGCGCCTATATCGTCGAAGGCATTCACGCGCAGCGTTTGCAGCCGATTCTCGATGTGGCGATGGCGCGTTTTGAGAGCGATCAGGCGTTGCGCGCGCAGTTGCATGCGCGGGATCAGCAACTGGCCGAACGCAAGCGCATCGAGCTGGCCAAGGGGCTGCTGATGAAAATGAAGGACTGCAACGAGGAAGCGGCCTACACGCTGATGCGCCGCCAAGCGATGAGCCGCCAGCAGAAGCTGATTCAAGTCGCGGAACAGATTATTGCGATGAGTGAGTTGCTCGGCTGAAGCCCGGTGGTGAGGGGGTTTGCCACAGGGAATCTCGACAATTACAGAAACTGGCGGTTGGCACAGTTCTCGCTAAGTAATCACCACAGGTAACCAACGGCGGTTGCCCCACCTACGACAAAGACGTCGCTCACCTCGTTCGCCCATGGCGGATTCGGTGGCGGCGTTTTTTTGTTTTGGCCCCGGATGACGGGGCCGGTGGTGCGGCCGTGGAGGCGCCCCACCTGCAAGCTCATGACTCCTTCTCGAGACTCCCTACAGCTGAGGTGCGCGATGAATTCAAGCTTCTGGAAATCCGGCCATACCCCGACTCTGTTCGCGGCATTCCTCTATTTCGACCTGAGTTTCATGGTCTGGTACCTGCTCGGCCCGCTGGCGGTGCAAATCGCCACCGACCTGCAACTGACCACCCAGCAACGCGGCATGGTCGTCGCTACGCCGATCCTCGCCGGCGCCGTGCTGCGCTTCGCCATGGGCCTGCTGGCTGATCGCCTGTCGCCAAAAACCGCCGGAATCATTGGTCAGGTAATTGTCATCTGCGCACTGTTCGGCGCCTGGAAACTCGGGATCCACAGCTACGAACAGGCGCTGGTGCTGGGCCTGTTCCTCGGTATGGCCGGCGCCTCGTTCGCCGTCGCCCTGCCGCTGGCCTCGCAATGGTATCCGCCGCAGCATCAGGGCAAAGCGCTGGGCATCGCCGGCGCCGGCAACTCGGGCACCGTCCTCGCCGCCCTGATCGCGCCGGTACTGGCGGCCTCGTTCGGCTGGAGCAATGTGTTCGGCTTCGCGTTGATTCCGCTGTTCCTGACGCTGTTCGTCTTCACCTGGCTGGCGAAAAACGCCCCGCAACGGCCGAAAGCCAAGTCCATGGCCGACTACCTCAAAGCCCTCGGCGATCGTGACAGCTGGTGGTTCATGTTTTTCTACAGCGTGACCTTCGGCGGTTTCATCGGTCTGGCCAGCGCCCTGCCCGGCTACTTCAACGACCAATATGGCCTGAGCCCGGTCACCGCCGGTTACTACACGGCGGCGTGCGTGTTCGGCGGCAGCTTGATGCGGCCATTGGGCGGCGCGCTGGCGGATCGTTTTGGCGGCATTCGCACGTTGCTGGGGATGTACACGGTGGCGGCGATTTGCATCGCAGCGGTCGGTTTCAACCTGCCAAGTTCCTACGCCGCACTGGCACTTTTCGTCTGCACCATGCTCGGTCTGGGCGCCGGTAACGGCGCGGTTTTCCAGTTGGTGCCGCAACGTTTCCGCCGCGAAATCGGCGTGATGACCGGGCTGATCGGCATGGCCGGCGGCATCGGCGGTTTTGCCCTCGCCGCCGGCATGGGCGCAATCAAGCAAAGCACCGGCAGCTATCAAATGGCCCTGTGGTTGTTCGCCAGCCTTGGCGTGCTCGCCTGGTTTGGTTTGCACGGGGTGAAACGTCGCTGGAGGACCACTTGGGGTTCGGCAGCCGTCACGGCGGCGCGGGTCTGAAACCTGAATGAGCCTGCAACTGAGTTTCGCCGAAGCCAGCGCCATCGGCCCGCGCGAGGAGAATCAGGACGCGCTGCGCCTGGTCACCCCGGCCCCGGCGCTGGCCGCGAGCAAGGGTTACTTGTTCGCGATCGCCGACGGCGTCAGCCAATGCGCCGATGGCGGGCTCGCCGCGCGTTCGACCTTGCAGGCGTTGGCGCTGGACTATTACGCCACGCCGCAAACCTGGGGCGTCGCGCAGGCAATGGAGCGTTTGCTCTCGGCGCAAAATCGCTGGTTACTGGCCAATGGCGGCGGGCAACCGCTGCTGACCACGGTCAGCGCTCTGGTCATGCGCGGCAGGCGTTTTACCCTCGCGCATGTAGGCGATTGCCGAGTCTATCGCTGGCACGCCGATCAGTTGCAGCGGATCAGTGAAGATCACGTCTGGGACCAGCAAGGCATGCAGCACGTGCTCAAACGCGCGCTGGGGCTGGATCAACATCTGGTGCTGGATTTCCTCGACGGCGAGTTACGCCTCGAAGAGACATTTGTCCTGCTCAGCGATGGCGTTTGGGCAGTGCTCGGCGACACCGCGATTGCGGCTATTCTGCGCGATCAACCGAACCTCGAAAGCGCCGCGCAAACGCTGGTCAACGCCGCGCACCTGGCCGGCAGCCAGGACAACGCCAGCGCCCTGCTGGTGCGGGTCGATGCCCTCGGCGAAACCAACATCGGCGATGCACTGATTCATTTGCAGCAATGGCCGCTGCCGCCAGCGCTGAAACCGGGCCAGACTTTTGAAGGCTGGCAAGTCGAGGGCCTCCTCGGCCAGAGCCAGCAGTCGCTGCTGTATCGAGTGCGCGACGCCCAGCAACAACCTTGGCTGCTGAAAACATTGCCCGCGCACTGGCACGACGATCACCTCGCCGGGCAAGCGCTGCTCTCGGAAGAATGGTTTCTCAAACGCGTTGCCGGGCAACATTTCCCGCAAGTACATGCCGCCACCCAGCGTCAGCATTTGTACTACGTGATGCGCGAATACTCCGGGCAGAACCTCGCCGAGTTGCACCGGCAAACCGGGCCTTTGCCGCTGGCACAGTGGCGCGAACTGGCCGAACGTCTGCTGCGTGCGGTCGGCATGCTGCACCGTCGGCAAATCCTGCACCGCGACATCAAACCGGAAAACCTTCTGCTGGGCGATGACGGCGAGCTGCGTCTGCTGGATTTCGGCCTCGCCTATTGCCCCGGTCTCTCCGAAGACCAGCCCAGTGCTTTGCCCGGCACACCGAGTTACATCGCGCCGGAAGCCTTTCGCGGCGAAGCGCCGACTGCGCAACAGGATCTGTACGCGGTGGGCGTCACTCTGTTTTTTCTACTGACCGGCCACTATCCCTACGGCGAAATCGAAGCGTTCCAGCGCCCGCGTTTCGGCGTGCCGGTGAGCGCCAGTCGTTATCGTCCCGATGTCCCGGAATGGCTGGTGACCAGCCTGGAGCGCGGCGTCGCGGTGGATCCGCAGCAGCGTTTTGAAACCGCTGAAGAGTGGTTGTTGCTGCTGGAACAGGGCGAGCGACGCAGTTTGAGCGTGCGACCCAAGCCGTTGCTGGAGCGCGAACCGTTGAAGGTCTGGCGGACTTTGGCGCTGGGGTCGCTGGTGGCGAATCTGTTGCTGTTGTTCCTGTTTTTGCATGGCTGAGCGCTGCGTACCTGATCGCCGCCCCAGTCAATCGCCGTTATCTCGTGAGGAAAACACTATGAGCGCAAAAGTCTGGCTGGTGGGTGCGGGCCCCGGCGATCCTGAATTGCTGACCCTGAAAGCGGTTCGAGCCTTGAGAGAAGCCGACGTCGTGCTGATCGACGACCTGGTCAACGAGGCTGTGCTCGAACATTGCCCGGCTGCGCGGGTTATTGCGGTGGGCAAACGCGGCGGTTGTCGCTCCACGCCTCAGGCGTTTATTCATCGGCTAATGCTGCGTTATGCCCGCCACGGCAAATGCGTGGTGCGGCTCAAGGGGGGCGATCCGTGCATTTTCGGGCGTGGCGGTGAAGAGGCGCAGTGGCTGCGCGAGCGCGGGGTCGACGTTGAGCTGGTCAATGGCATTACCGCTGGCCTGGCAGGCGCAACGCAGTGTGCGATTCCGCTGACCCTGCGCGGTGTGGCGCGCGGCGTAACGCTGGTGACCGCGCACACGCAGGACGACAGCAGTCTGAACTGGCAGGCCTTGGCGCAAGGTGGCACGACTTTGGTGATTTACATGGGCGTAGCGAAGTTGAGCGAGATCCGCGAACAACTATTGGCGGGTGGCATGGCGATGGACACGCCAGTGGCGATGATCGAGAACGCCTCCCTGCCGCATCAGCGCGAATGCCGGAGTGTTCTGACAAACATGGAGGACGACGCCTACAGCTTCGCGCTGAAGAGCCCGGCTATTCTGGTGATCGGTGCAGTAGCAGCCTGCAAGACTTCCTCCCCGTGGGAGCATGGCTTGCCCGCGATGAGTTCCGAGCAAACAGCCTGAATCAGTCTGATCTAGAGCAACTTTCCCAAATCGCAGACAAAGAAAAGCCCGGCCTGAGCCGGGCTTTTCCTGAGCGGCAGCTAATTACTTAGCTTGAGCTTCAACCTGCGCTTCTACGCGACGGTTTACAGCGCGGCCAGCGTCAGTTTTGTTGTCAGCAACTGGGCGGGATTCGCCGTAGCCAACAGACTGAACGCGGGACGATTCAACACCGTACTGGTTGGTCAGAACTTGCTTAACGGCGTTTGCACGACGCTCGGACAGTTTCTGGTTGTAAGCGTCAGGACCGACGGAGTCAGTGTGACCTTCAACAGTAGTGGTGGTGGATGGGTACTGTTTCATGAAATCAGCGAGGTTTTTGATGTCGCCGTAGCTGTTAGGCTTAACTACCGACTTGTCGAAGTCGAATTTCACGTCCAGCTCAACACGTACAACTTCAGCAACTGCTGGGCAGCCATCAGCGTCAACAGTTACGTTGGCTGGGGTGTCCGGGCACTTGTCAACGTTGTCGCAAACGCCATCGTTGTCGCTGTCGGAGCAGACTTCAGCTGGTGCTGGAACTGGAGCAGCAGCAGGCTTGGAGCCGCCACCGAAGTTCACACCGATACCGACGCTTGGAGCCCACTCGGTGTCGCCTTGGTCGATGTTGTACTGAGCTTCAACGCCTGCACGGGCATAGAAGTTGTCAGTGAAGTACAGCTTGGCACCGCCGCCAACGTTGGCGAAGGTGGAACGGTTGCGGCCGTTGCTGCCATTCTGGTCGATGCTCTGGTCCGAGAAACCGGCAGAGACGTAAGGACGCAGCATGTCACCTGGGTTGTTGAAGTGGTACAGAGCGTCCAGAGCGGTGTTAGCGCCTTTAACGTTCTTGCCATCATCTGCACGTACGTTGTGCACTTCGTCATAGCCCAGACGCAGTTCAACGTCGTCGGTCAGGAAGTAACCGATCGAACCGCCGAAGAGGTTGCCGTTGTTCTTGAAGTTACGAGCGCTGTCGAATTGTTCTTTCTTAGCGAAGCCTTCGATTTCAACTGCGCCTTGGCCTTGTGCCAGAGCGCCGAACGAAGTGGCAGCAATAAGAGAACCAATGGCCAAGCCCAAGGTGTTTTTCAGTTTCATCCGTTAAATCCCCATCTGGTGATTGTGAAGCAGTCCCGCAAACCGGGGGACAACTCGGCGGCAAGTCTATCAGAACTTGCCTACACGTAAGAGATATTTGCGCTGAACTAAGTTTCAGCCACGCCCGCAAATTTCTCACGTAATTTATCTAGAGCACGTTTGTAACGCATTTTTGTCGCACTCAAGCCCATATGCATGATGTCTGCGATCTCCTGAAACTCCAGCTCTGCGACAAATCGTAGCACCAGAATCTCGCGGTCGATCGGGTTCACATACACCAACCAGCGATCAAGTCCGGCCTTGTCCTCGGGTGCTGGCGCCTTTTCTTCAGACGCTTCCTCGAGGGGGTCCAGACTCAAAGCGTCCATCAAGCGACGCTTTCGCCGTTCTTTTCGATACTGCGTGATGCATTCGTTGTACGTGATGCTGTAGAGCCATGTCTTGAACTTCGATTTCCCCTCGAAGTTCTTCAAGCCGTACAGCACCTTCAACATCACTTCCTGACAGACATCGTCTGCGTCGCGATCGTTCCCAAGATATCGTGCACAAACGTTAAATAATGTTCGTTGGTAACGCCGCATCAGTTCTTCATAGGCGCGCGTTACGTGAAACAGCTCGGTGTGCGAGCGCGCGACCAACTCCTCATCAGAGAGCTCGCGGGGGTCGTAGCGCGTAGAGAGCGATTGAGCTTTATTCAAAACAAGTCGGGCCGACAGTCAGGTCAATGTCCGCCGCAGCCCTGTGAGGGCATTCAGCGGCGGCATACATTAGCAGGGTTTGCCGGATTAGCGGCTACTCACATGCTGTTCCAGCAGGATCCGATTGGAGAGAGAGACTAGCTCACCCTCCTCGGTCAGCAATGTGGTTTTAACCGTGCCGATCTCTTCGATCTGGCCTTCGACCTCGCCAACACGCACTTGTTGCCCAACCGCATACAACTCACGCACATAGATTCCCGCAAGAATCTGACCGGCAATTTCCCGGCTTCCCAACCCCATGGCCAGCGCAACAGCCAGACCAACGGTAATCAAAACGATCACAATCACGTGGTTCAACAGGTCAGTCTTGACCTCCAACTGACTGATTGCCACCGAAATACTGATGATTATGACCAAGCCCTGAGCAATTCGTCCCAGGCCGGAGGCATAATCAAGCCCTACCCCTTCAGCAGCCCCGCGCACCAGGCCATTGGCCAATTGCGCGAGCAACACACCTACCAGCAACACAAGCGCGGCGCCAAATACTTTCGGCAAATACAGCGCAAGCATGTCCAGCGTAGCTGAAACTCGCTCAAGTCCAAGCGATTCTGCGGCAGAAACCAGAAAAATCAGCAAAACAAACCAGTAAACGATCTTTCCGATCAATGTCGAGATCGGAACCTGCAGCCCGGCGCGGGACAGCAGCTTGGTCAAACCGGTGCCGCCCATCAGGCGATCAAGGCCCAGTTTGGCGAGCAATTTGGAGAGCAACGTGTCCAAAAGCTTGGCCACGACAAAACCCAACAGTAGGACAACCAGCGCGCCGAACAGGTTCGGAATAAAATTCGCGATTTTTGTCCACAACGCAGTCATTGCGGTGACGAGGCTCTGAGTCCAGAGATCAAGTTCCATATTCAATCAGCCTTATCAGCAGCGCTAGCGGTAGATTTACGGTGGCGGGAGACCGGCGAGACATGCGCCGAGCCATTGTTCAGGGCAATCATCAGCGCGGGCAACCAGCGGCCCAGCAGGCTGAACAGATCGCCGGCGCCGACCTGGCGGTTGGCGGTTTTCAGGACACGGCCAAGGCACGCATCGTCGTCCCGAGTGGACGGAGATGCCTTGAGCATGTCACGCAAAGACTGTTCAAACGGATCGTGCATACGCACCTCTCGTGATGTCTGTGAAAGACGCGATCAAATTTGGCCGGGTCACATGAGTCATCTTCACACCCACCGCAAACGTCGGAATAACCACCACTGGCCAAGCGCCACCGAGACCATCATCAGGCACGCAATCAGGAAGCCATAAGGGCTGTCGGAAAACGGAATGCCGCCCACGTTGATGCCGAGCAAACCAGCGAGAAAACTCATCGGCAAAAAGATCCCGGTGATGATCCCGAAGCGGTACATCGTGCGGTTCATGCGCACGCTCAAACGCCGGTCTTCAGCCTCGAGAACCAACCCCACCCGCTCCCTCGTCAATTCCAGCTCTTCGAGATAACGGGTCAGGCTGTTGTTCAATTCGTTCCAGTAATCACCGTCATCATCGACAAACCACGGCAGTTTTATCCGCGTCAGTTGGCCGAAGATTTCCCGTTGCGGCGCGAGGAATCGTTTCAGTCCGGCAGCCCTGCGACGGATCTGCAAAATGGCGCCATGCTCGGGTGTATACCGTTCGTCGGCATCCAGTTTTTCTTCTTCCTCATCGACCACTTCCGAGAGGCAAGAGACCAGATCCTGCACTTTGTTCGTCAGGTTCTGCGCCATATAAAGGATGAGTTCTGACGCGGTTTTCGGCCCTTTGCCGTCACCCAGTTGCACCAGTAGCTCATCAGTGGCGCGCAATGGCCGCAAACGCAGGGAAATAACCCGCTGCGCCGAGCCGAAAATACGCACCGAAACCATGTCTTCCGGCTCTGCACCGGGGTTCAGGTTCACCCCACGCAAAAATAACAGCAGTTCGCTGTCGGAAAGCTGTAAGAGTCGCGGACGGGTATTTTCTTCGAGCAACAGATCGCAGCTGAATTCGCTGAGGCCGCTGGATTTGCGCAGCCAGGTCTGGGTTTGCGGATGACTGCGATCCCAGTGCAGCCACAGACTTTCATGCGCCTGCAGCTGCAATTCATCGAGTTCAGTCCGGGCTATCGAACGCGCACCGCCTCTGCCATCCAGCACCAGGGCATGCACCAGCCCCCACTGCGCGTTGTCTTCCTCGAACATCCTTACTCCATGCTTGCCGCGAAAAGTCGCGCCGTTGCTTTTATTCAGCTTTATTCAGGCATTTGCAGCGGGCTTGGCGAGATGATCACGCCGTTGTTGTCCGCGTAAATGTAGTGGCCGGGATGGAACGTCACGCCGGCGAAGGTCACTGGTACGTTGAGATCGCCGAGCCCGCGTCGGTCAGACTTGCGCGGGTGGCTGGCGAGGGCCTGCACGCCCAGATCGGTCTGCGCGAGGATGTCGACATCGCGGATGCAGCCGTAGATCACCAGCCCTGCCCAACCGTTCTTCGACGCTTTTTCCGCGAGCATGTCACCGAGCAACGCATGACGCAGCGAACCGCCACCGTCGACCACCAACACTTTGCCGTCACCTTGAAGCTCGACTTGCTCTTTGACCCGCGAGTTGTCTTCGAAACATTTGATGGTCACTATCTCGCCGCCGAAGGAATCGCGGCCGCCGAAATTGCTGAACATCGGTTCCAGCACCTGCACCAGTTCCGGATAGGCGTCGCACAGGTCAGGCGTGATGTAGTGGTTCATCGAGAAACTCCTGTAAAAAGGACAATCGAGGATGTCGCAAAGTGACCAGAAAAGCGTAACGCGTCATATCTTAGCCGCAAGCCGATCAGAGCGAAATGCCCTTTTCAGAGCCTCGGCCTCAGCTCGCCGTAGCCAGATTCGGCTTTTGCGCCAGCAACGGCGTTTGTTGATCGGCCAACCAGCGCGCCACCAATGGCCAGACTTCGCTGTGCGCCGCTTTGCTCACGAGCATTTCGACGTGGCCGAAATTGTCGCTGAAACCCTGCTCGCGCCCCAGATTGATGAACTGCTTGTGCTCGGAGCCCAGTTGATCAAAGAGTTTGCGACACGCCCACGCCGGGTCCTGATGGTCCCCCGCCGCGCTCACCGCCAGCACCGGCAATCGCACTTCGGCCAGACCGGCCCACCAATCCTTGTCAGCATCGCCGAAACGCCCGAACAACCCGTACCAGCGCATGCTTTCCAGCGCCAGGCCAATCGGCTCGTCTTCGGGGCCGCGCTTCAGGCGTGAGCCGGACAGTTGCGCGAACCGTTTGAGGATAAACCGCCCGCTCCACTCCAGCGGCGGAATCTTCAGCGGCCAGTACGTGCGGCTGACCTGCGTACCGAAGAACGCTGCCGAGGCGACGATGGGCTCGCCGATGTACTGGCCACCCAACGCCGCCGCCAAAGTGATGCCGCCCAGCGAATGACCGATCCAGTGCGGGACCTGACCACTTTGCTCGCGGACGAATTCGCCAATCGCCGGCAAGTCGTAGCGAGCGTAATCGGCGACGCGGTTTTTGCGGTAGTCGTGGTTGCGCTGGGACAAGCCGTGGCCGCGCATTTCCGGGATCCACACATCGAAGCCGAGGCGCGTCAGGTAGGCGCCCAGACCTAGGCCTTTGGGCGAAAACCAGAATCGGCGGTTGGAAAAACTGCCGTGCAGCAAGATCACCGGCACGCCGCGCGCCTCGCTGCTGTCCGCCAGGCCCAGGCGAGTGACGGCAATCTCGACGGTGCCGTCGGGGCTGTTGGCGGGTTTCAATCGATACACGTCTTCGCTCAGATCGCCGCGCCGCTCGGCGCTGATCAGGGCGACAGGAAATAGGTTGCTGCTGCTTTGCATAATGCTCTTGCACAAAAAAGGGCGGCTTCCAGAGGAGCCCGCCCTACTTGAATCTCAGAAAACGACTACAGCCTGTGGGAGCACAGCTTGCTGGCGATAGCGATTTTGAATTCGCCATCGCGGGCAAGCCTTGCTCCCACAGCGCGCAGCCCTCTCACATACCCATCAGGCCGACGCTTGGCCTTCAGCCAGGAAGAACCAGGTTTCCAGAACGGAATCAGGGTTCAGCGAAACGCTTTCAATGCCCTGCTCCATCAGCCATTTGGCCAGGTCCGGGTGGTCCGAAGGGCCCTGACCGCAGATGCCGATGTACTTGCCGGCCTTGTTGCACGCCTGAATCGCGTTGGCCAACAGCTTCTTCACCGCCGGATTACGCTCGTCGAACAAGTGCGCGATGATCCCGGAGTCGCGGTCCAGACCGAGCGTCAGCTGAGTCAGGTCGTTGGAGCCGATGGAGAAACCGTCGAAGAATTCGAGGAATTCTTCAGCCAGGATCGCGTTGGACGGCAGTTCGCACATCATGATGATGCGCAGACCGTTTTCGCCCCGCGCCAAGCCGTTTTCGGCGAGCAGATCGATCACCTGGCTGGCTTCGCCCAGAGTACGGACGAACGGCACCATGATTTCGACGTTGGTCAGGCCCATCTCGTTGCGCACACGCTTGAGCGCACGGCATTCGAGTTCGAAGCAATCGCGGAACGATTCGCTGATGTAACGCGAAGCGCCACGGAAGCCCAGCATCGGGTTTTCTTCTTCCGGCTCGTAGAGCTTGCCGCCGATCAGGTTCGCGTATTCGTTGGACTTGAAGTCCGACAGACGCACGATGACTTTTTTCGGGGTAAACGCGGCGGCCAGGGTGCTGATGCCTTCGACCAGTTTGTCGACATAGAAGCCGACCGGATCGTCGTAACCGGCGATGCGCTTGTCGACGCTGTCCTTGATGTCCTGCGGCAGACCGTCGTAGTTCAGCAGCGCTTTAGGGTGCACGCCGATCATACGGTTGATGATGAACTCGAGGCGGGCCAGGCCCACGCCGGCGTTCGGCAGTTGCGCGAAGTCGAAGGCGCGGTCCGGGTTGCCGACGTTCATCATGATCTTGAACGGCAGATCAGGCATCGCGTCCACGGAGTTTTTCTTGATGTCGAAGCCCAGCTCGCCTTCGAAGATGTAACCGGTGTCGCCTTCAGCGCAGGAAACGGTGACGCCCTGGCCGTCTTTCAACAGTTGAGTAGCGTTGCCGCAACCGACCACGGCCGGAATGCCCAGCTCGCGAGCGATGATCGCCGCGTGGCAGGTACGCCCGCCACGGTTGGTGACGATGGCGCTGGCGCGCTTCATGACCGGCTCCCAATCCGGGTCGGTCATGTCGGAAACCAGTACGTCGCCCGGCTGGACTTTGTCCATTTCGGACACGTCCTTGATGATGCGGACCTTGCCGGCGCCGATGCGCTGGCCGATGGCGCGACCTTCAACCAGCACGGTGCCGGTTTCTTTCAACAGGTAACGTTCCATGACGTTGGCCTGGGTGCGGCTTTTCACGGTTTCAGGACGCGCCTGCACGATGTAGAGCTTGCCGTCGTCGCCGTCCTTCGCCCATTCGATGTCCATCGGGCACTTGTAGTGCTTTTCGATGATCATCGCTTGTTTGGCCAGTTCGCTGACTTCGGCGTCGGTCAGGCAGAAACGGGCGCGATCCGCCTTGTCGACGTCGATGGTCTTCACCGACTTGCCGGCCGTGGCGACTTCGCCGTAGATCATCTTGATTGCCTTGCTGCCGAGGTTGCGGCGCAGGATCGCTGGGCGACCGGCTTCAAGGGTTTGCTTGTGAACGTAGAACTCGTCCGGGTTGACCGCGCCTTGAACCACGGTTTCGCCCAGGCCGTAGGCGCCGGTGATGAACACCACGTCACGGAAACCGGATTCGGTATCGAGGGTAAACATTACGCCGGCAGTGCCGGTTTCGGAGCGAACCATGCGCTGCACGCCGGCCGACAGGGCGACCAGCTTGTGGTCGAAGCCCTGGTGGACGCGGTAGGAAATCGCGCGATCGTTGAAGAGGGACGCGAACACCTCTTTGGCGGCGCGAATGACGTTCTCGACGCCACGGATATTAAGGAAGGTTTCTTGCTGACCGGCGAAAGAAGCGTCCGGCAAGTCTTCGGCAGTCGCCGAAGAACGCACGGCCACGGCCATGTCAGGGTTGCCGGCCGACAGCGTGGCGAACGCGGTGCGGATCTCGGCGTTGAGCTTCTCGGGGAATTCGGCTTCCATGATCCATTGGCGGATTTGCGCGCCAGTTTTGGCCAGGGCATTGACGTCGTCGACGTCCAGGGCGTCGAGCGCGGCGTGGATCTGATCGTTGAGGCCGCTCAGTTCGAGAAAATCACGATAAGCCTGAGCTGTCGTGGCGAAGCCACCCGGCACCGATACACCGGCACCTGCGAGGTTACTGATCATCTCGCCCAGGGATGCGTTCTTGCCCCCTACGTGCTCTACATCATGGACGCCGAGCTTATCGAGGGAAACTACGTACTCTACCAAGGTGATCTCTCCACTAACTGTGTTGGAAAAGCTCAGAAGCCGGCGGCTCGGGGGAGCGTTGACCGGCTATATGGCCTGGACCTGGAAAATAAGTGAGAATGCGAGCCACTGGCGGCCAGCAAATCGCGCCTATCATATCCAAGATTCGTCACTAGCTTAAGGCCCAAGGTGCAAATGAAACGATCTGCTTTCTTCATCTCCGATGGCACGGGTATTACCGCCGAGACCCTCGGGCAAAGCCTGTTGGCGCAGTTCGAAAACATTACCTTCAGCAAATTCACGCGACCCTACATCGACAACGTCGATAAAGCGCGGGCCATGGTACAACAAATCAACAAGGCCGCCGAAACCGACGGCTTTCGGCCGATCATCTTCGACACCATCGTCAATCAAGACATCCGTGAGATCCTCGCCACCTCCAATGGTTTCATGATCGACATTTTCTCGACGTTCCTGGCGCCGCTTGAACAGGAACTGACCGAGCATTCTTCCTACACGGTCGGCAAATCCCATTCCATTGGTGGCAACTCCAATTACATGGAGCGGATCGAAGCGGTGAACTTCGCCCTCGACAACGACGACGGCGCCCGCACGCATTATTACGACAAGGCTGACCTGATCCTGGTGGGCGTGTCGCGTTGCGGCAAGACGCCGACGTGTTTGTACATGGCCATGCAGTTCGGCATTCGCGCGGCCAACTACCCGCTGACCGAAGACGACATGGAGCGGCTGACCCTGCCCGCCGCCCTGCGCGCGCACCAGCACAAGCTGTTCGGCCTGACCATCGACCCCGACCGCCTGACCGCGATCCGCAACGAACGCAAACCCAACAGCCGTTATTCGAGTTACGCGCAATGCGAATTTGAAGTGCGCGAAGTGGAGAATCTGTTCCGCCGCGAGAACATCGCGCACATCAATTCGACGCATTTTTCGGTGGAAGAGATTTCGGCGAAGATTCTGGTCGAGAAAGGCGTGGAGCGACGGTTCAAGTAGTTATTCATTGCCCGTGAGGACGCCTTCGCGGGCGAGCCTTGCTCCTACAGGTTTTGTGTCGTTCGCGGGCATGCGGGATCGACGCAAAACCTGTAGGAGCGAGGCTTGCCCGCGAAGAACGATTACTCGGTCCCCCTCAACGCCCCCGCCAACGCCGCAAACCCGTCGATCAACAACTGATCATCCGCCGTCGAATGACACACACTCGCCCGAATGAATTGCGGCACCGCCGCATGCCCCACCGCGAACGCCTCGGCTGTCGCCACCAGATAATTATTCTGCTTGAGCTCAGCGGCAATCTGCGACGCCCGCCACGGCTCCGGCACTTCGATCCAGAAGTGCGGGCTGTGCGCATGCGTCTTGTACGCCAGGCCTTGCAGCAATCCACTGACCAACGCCTTGCGCCGCGCTATCTCGGCAATCTGCTGCGCCAGCAAGTGTTGCGCGCTGGCGTTTTCGATCCATTGCGTCGCCAACTCCATCGCCAGCGGATTGGCCATCCAGCACGTGCCACGCACCGCCGCGTTCAAGCGTCCGATCAACGCTAGCGGCGCGTGCAAATAACCGACGCGCAACCCGGCCGATACCGCTTTGCTCAGGCTGCCGATCAACACCGCGCGCTCCGGGGCGAAGTGACTTAATGGTAATGGCCGCTGCTGCGCGAGCACGGCGTGCGCCTCGTCCTCGATAATCAGCAAATTGTGTTGGCGGCAGACATCGACAATCGCCTGACGACGTGGGACCGACATCACCGCCGCCGTAGGATTCTGGATCGTCGGCGTGCAATAAAGCGCGGCTACCCGATGTTGCTGGCAAACGTCCAACAGCGCTTGCGGCAACAGTCCTTCGTCATCCATGCCAACGCCGATCAGTTTTATTCCCAGCATGCGTGCGACGCTGATCAAACCGGGGTAGGTCAAATGCTCGGTGACCAGCGTATCGCCGGGTTTGAGCAGCGCCATCAGCACGCAGAGCAAACCGTGCTGACCGCCATTCACACAAATCACCTGCTCGGCGCCGGGCACAAATGCCTGATGTCGCAGCCACTGCGCGCCTGCCGCTCGGTGGCGCAGCAACCCGCTTTCGGCGGTATAGCCGCTGATCATCTGCAAGGTCTGCGCATCGTTGGCCAAGGTTTGCAGGCTCTGACCGAGCAGCGCTGACTCGCGCCCCGGAATCGGCTGGTTGCGACTCATGTCGAAGAACGGCTGCGGTTCTTCGCTGACATTGCGAAAACCCGAATCGCGCAACCGTTCCATCCCGCGCTGACGCACATAAGTGCCATCTCCTACACGCGCGACCACCAGCCCTACCCGCTCCAATTCGCCATACGCACGACTGATGGTGCCGATGGTCACGCCAAGGCTATCGGCCAGCAGCCGGTGCGGCGGCAGTTTGCGTCCGGGCTCGATCAGACCTTCGCCGATGCTTTTTTCCAGCGCTTCGGCCAGCCGTTTGTATTTGACCCCGCGCCCGTGCGCCAGGCCTTCACGGAGGATTGACACCGTGGCAATACTTACTTTGACAGTCATTTCCATCCCGAATAGCGTGCTGAAAACAGGTGCAATCAGGGATAGACCTATTCGGCAATCAGGTCAATTCCCACGAGCAAAAGGAGTTCGAGCATGTCCATGGCCCTTAGCGCCGCGTCCCCGATCCGTAAACCGTGGCTGGCCGGGTTGATTACCAGCGTGTTGTTTTTGATTGTGTGCCTGAGTTGGGGCACGACGTGGCTGGGGATCAAGATTGCCGTGGAAAGCGTGCCACCACTGACCGCCGCCGGTCTGCGGTTCCTGATCGCGTTTCCGCTGTTTTTGAGTTTCGCCAGGTTGCGTCGCGAGCCGCTGCTGTTTCCGCGGCAAAGTCGCTGGTTTTTCGTGTTCGTCACGCTGTCGTATTTCAGCCTGCCGTATTACTTGCTCAACTACGGCGAGCTGCACGTTTCGTCGGGGCTGACCGCGTTGCTGTTCAGCTGCATGCCGGTGTTCATTCTGATTTTTTCCGCGCTGTTCCTGCGCGAGAAAATCTATCCCTCGCAGGTGCTCGGCATCGCCATCGGTTTTGCCAGTCTGTTCATGATCATCCGCAGCCAGGGCTTGCATCTCGACCACGCCGAATTGTTTGGCGTGGTGGCGATTCTGGCGGCGGCAGTGATGCATGCGCTGTGTTACGTGATCACCAAAAAACACGGCGCGGCGATCAGCGTGATTACCTACAACACCTTGCCGATTGGCCTCGCCGGGTTGATGTTGTTTGTCGCGGGGCTGAGCGTTGAAGCGCCAGTGTTTGGCGCGATTACGGGGCGCTCGTGGGGCGCCCTGCTCTACTTGGGACTGGTCGCGTCGGTGGGCGGGTTTATAGTTTACTTTTTGCTGCTGAAACGGCTCAGCCCGATCATCTTGTCGTTTGTCTTCATCATTTTCCCGGTGTTCGCGGTGATGATTGGCGCCTGGTATGAAGGGCAAAGTCTGTCGCGGGAGTTGATGGGGTATTCGGCGGTGCTGCTGGCGGGGTTTGCCATTACCAAATTGCCGGTCGAGAAATGGCTCAAACGTTGAATAAATCCCCGCTCTGTAGGAGCAAAGCTTGCTCGCGATGGCGTCCTCAAGATCGCCATCGCGGGCAAGCCATGCTCCTACGGGGATTAGCGTCAGATCACGAACAAATCGACGAAGCGGTTCACCGGGGTCGCTTCAAGCTTTGCCTGATCCTTGCACAGGGCAAAAATCTCGGCGCTGCGCTGTCCGGTAAATCGGCTCGCCAGATTCGCCTTGAACTTGTCTTCCAACAACGGAATCCCCTCGGCGCGGCGACGGCGGTGGCCAATCGGGTACTCGACCACAACGTTGTCGGTGCTCGAACCGTCCTTGAAAAACACCTGAATCGCATTGGCAATCGAGCGCTTGTCCGGCTCCAGGTATTCGCGGGTGAACCGCGGCTCTTCGACAATGTGCATTTTCTCGCGCAGCACATCGATGATCGGATGCGCAGCGTGGAACGCGTCTTCATATTGCTCGGCGACCAGATTGCCGAAAGCCAATGGCACGGCGGTCATGTATTGCAGGCAGTGGTCGCGGTCCGCGGCGTTGGCCAGCGGGCCGACCTTGGAAATGATGCGGATCGCCGACTCATGCGTGGTGATGACGATGCGGTCGATTTCGTGCAGGCGATTGCGCACGTGCGGGTGCAGCGT
The DNA here is from genome assembly GCF_002836905.1 of Pseudomonas sp. 43NM1. Taxonomy (NCBI): domain Bacteria; kingdom Pseudomonadati; phylum Pseudomonadota; class Gammaproteobacteria; order Pseudomonadales; family Pseudomonadaceae; genus Pseudomonas; species Pseudomonas sp. 43NM1. The sequence continues at coordinate 47,874 of NZ_MKGS01000132.1, forward strand.
CACGGCCGCTTCGCAAGCGGTTTGCGCGTGGAATTCGGCAGGGAAACTGATCTTGAACAGGACGTTTTCCATCACGTAGCTGCCGTACGGGCGGCTGAAACTGAAGGCGCGTTTGTCCTCGGGTTTCAGCGCCAAATCGTTGTTGCTGTGGCTGAACAATACGTCGTAGAAACCCCACTGTTTGGCGGTCAGTACGCCGGGAATGCCCATTTCGCCGCGCATGGCGATGTCCGCCAGGCGCACGCCTCGGCTCGACGCATCGCCCGCCGCCCAGGATTTTCGCGATCCGGCATTCGGCGCATGGCGGTAGGTGCGCAACGCCTGACCATCGGCAAACGCGTGGGACAGCGCCGAGAGCAATTGCTCGCGATTGGCGCCCATCAGTTTGGCGGTAACGGCGGTCGAGGCGACTTTCACCAGAATGACGTGATCGAGTCCTACACGGTTGAAGGAGTTTTCTAGGGCGATCACGCCTTGAATCTCGTGAGCCATGATCATCGCTTCGAGCACTTCCCGCACGGTCAGCGGCGCGTCACCGTTGGCCAGGCGTTTCTGCGACAGGTGATCGGCGACCGCGAGAATGGCGCCGAGGTTGTCCGACGGATGCCCCCATTCAGCGGCGAGCCAGGTGTCGTTGTAATCGAGCCAACGGACGATGCAGCCGATGTCCCACGCGGCTTTGACCGGGTCGAGGCGAAAAGAGGTGCCGGGCACACGCGCGCCGAACGGCACGACGGTGCCTTCGACGATCGGCCCGAGGTGCTTGGTGCATTCCGGAAAACGCAGTGCCAGCAAGCCGCAGCCGAGGGTGTCGATCAGGCAGTTGCGCGCGGTGTCGAGTGCTTCGGTGGACTCGATCTTGAAGTCGAGGACGTAGTCAGCGATGTCCTGCAGGACCGTGTCGTAATCGGGGCGGTTGTTCAGGTCGACGTTGGCGCTCATTCGGGGTTACTCCAGTGAAGGAATGATTGGGTTGTGGTGTTTCCTCAGCGGCAGGTTTAGTTGGTTTTTTTTGCAGGTCTGGGGTGCCTGCTTGATGTGCATTTTTTCAGGTGGATCGCCCCCTCACCCCAGCCCTCTCCCCAAAGGGGAGAGGGGGCCGACCGAGTTGTCTTTCGGACTGCATCGACCTGACATATCGAGTCGAACTCAGGCCTTGAAAAGCATGAAGATCGGCTCCCTTTCCCCTCTCCCCCCTGGGGAGAGGGTTGGGGTGAGGGGTGGCTTTCAGATCAGAACGAATCACCCGGCACCCGGACGAACCCTTCCATCAATACCCGCGCGCTGCGGCTCATGATGGCTTTGTTCACGGTCCATTCGCCGTTGACCAGACTGGCCTCGGCACCGACGCGCAAGGTGCCGGAAGGGTGGCCGAAACGCACGGCACTGCGCTCGATTCCGCCCGCCGCCAGATTCACCAGCGTCCCGGAAATCGCTGCCGCGGTGCCAATCGCCACCGCCGCCGTACCCATCATCGCGTGGTGCAATTTGCCCATCGACAAGGCGCGCACCAGCAAATCGACATCGCTCGCCGCAATCGCTTTGCCGCTGGACGCGAGGTAATCCGCCGGTTTCGCCACAAACGCGACTTTCGGCGTGTGCTGGCGCTGGGCGGCTTCGTCGAGGTTTTTGATCAACCCCATGCGCAGGGCGCCGTAAGCGCGGATGGTTTCGAACATCAGCAGCGCTTTCGGATCGCCGTTGATCGCGCCTTGCAACTCGGTGCCGGTGTAACCGATGTCTGCCGCGTTGACGAAAATCGTCGGGATGCCCGCGTTGATCATGGTTGCCTTGAAGGTGCCGACGCCGGGCACTTCGAGGTCATCGACGAGGTTGCCGGTGGGGAACATCGAACCACCGCCGCCCTCTTCTTCCGCCGCCGGGTCCATGAATTCGACCTGCACTTCGGCGGCCGGAAAGGTCACGCCGTCGAGTTCGAAATCGCCGGTTTCTTGCACTTCCCCGTTGGTGATCGGCACGTGGGCAATGATGGTTTTGCCGATATTGGCCTGCCAGACCCGGACCACCGCCACGCCGTTGTGCGGGATGCGGCTGGCCTCGACCAGTCCGTTGCTGATCGCGAACGAACCGACCGCCGCCGAGAGGTTGCCGCAGTTGCCGCTCCAATCGACAAAAGGCTTGTCGATCGAGACTTGGCCGAACAGGTAATCGACGTCGTGATCAGCTTTGCTGCTTTTCGACAGGATCACGGTTTTGCTGGTGCTGGACGTCGCGCCGCCCATGCCGTCGATTTGCTTGTCGTACGGGTCGGGGCTGCCGATCACCCGCAACAACAAGGCATCGCGCGCCGGACCGGGAACCTGCGCCGCTTCGGGCAAATCCTTGAGGCTGAAAAACACGCCTTTGCTGGTGCCGCCGCGCATGTAGGTGGCGGCGATTCTGATTTGGGGGCCTTTTTGGGGGGCAATTTGAGGTGCGTGAGCCATGTCATTCCTCTATTGGCCGACAGGGGACTTGTAATCCCCTGCGGCCCTGGATTTTTAAACGGCGACTGCCGACTCTTCAAGGAAGTCCTGGGCAAAACGCTGCAACACGCCGCCCGCCTCGTAGATCGACACTTCTTCAGCCGTGTCGAGACGGCAAGTCACCGGCACGTCCACACGTTCGCCATTCAGACGATTGATCACCAACGTCAGTTGCGCACGCGGTGTGCGGTCGCCGATGACGTCGTAGGTTTCGCTGCCGTCGATGGCCAATGTGTGGCGATCAGTGCCCGGCAGAAACTCCAGCGGCAACACGCCCATGCCAACGAGGTTGGTGCGGTGAATGCGCTCGAAACCTTCGGCGGCAATCGCCTCGACGCCGGCCAGCCGCACGCCTTTCGCCGCCCAGTCGCGGGACGAGCCCTGACCGTAATCGGCGCCGGCAATGATGATCAGCGGTTGCTTGCGTTCCATGTAGGTTTCGATAGCTTCCCACATGCGCATGACCTGGCCTTCCGGCTCGACGCGGGCCAGCGAACCCTGCTTGACCTTGCCGTTTTCCTTGACCATTTCATTGAACAGTTTCGGGTTGGCAAAGGTCGCGCGCTGCGCGGTCAAGTGGTCGCCACGGTGGGTGGCGTAAGAGTTGAAATCCTCTTCCGGCAAGCCCATTTTCGCCAGGTATTCGCCGGCGGCGCTGTCGAGCATGATTGCGTTCGACGGCGACAAGTGATCGGTGGTGATGTTGTCCGGCAGCACCGCCAACGGGCGCATGCCTTTCAGCGGACGGGCGCCGGCCAGCGCGCCTTCCCAGTACGGCGGACGGCGGATGTAGGTGCTCATTTCGCGCCAGTCGTACAGCGGCGTGACTTTCGGGCCGGTGTCTTCGTGGATGGCGAACATCGGGATGTAGACCTGGCGGAACTGCTCCGGTTTGACCGAGGCTTTGACCACTGCGTCGATTTCTTCGTCGCTCGGCCAGATGTCTTTCAGGCGGATTTCCTTGCCGTCGGCGTCGAAGCCAAGCACGTCTTTTTCGATGTCGAAACGGATCGTCCCGGCGATCGCGTAAGCGACTACCAATGGCGGCGAAGCGAGGAACGCATTCTTCGCGTACGGGTGAATTCGCCCGTCGAAGTTGCGGTTGCCGGACAGCACGGCAGTGGCGTATAGGTCGCGGTCGATGATCTCTTGCTGGATCGCCGGATCGAGCGCGCCGGACATGCCGTTGCAGGTGGTGCAGGCGAACGCGACGATGCCAAAACCGAGCTGTTCCAGCTCATTCGTCAGGCCGGCTTCATCGAGGTACAGCGCGACGGTTTTCGAGCCCGGCGCCAGTGACGATTTGACCCACGGCTTGCGGGTCAAACCGAGCTTGTTGGCATTGCGCGCCAGCAGGCCGGCGGCGATAACGTTGCGCGGGTTGCTGGTGTTGGTGCAACTGGTGATCGCGGCGATGATCACCGCACCATCGGGCATTTGGCCCGGCACTTCGGTCCACTGCCCGGAGATGCCTTGCGCAGCCAAATCGGTGGTTGCGACCCGCGCGTGCGGGTTGCTCGGGCCGGCCATGTTGCGCACCACCGAGGACAAATCGAAGCTCAAACCACGCTCGTATTGCGCGCCTTTGAGGCTGTCGGCCCACAGGCCGGTGGTCTTGGCGTAGGTCTCGACCAACTGCACTTGCTCGTCTTCGCGGCCGGTGAGTTTCAGGTAATCGATGGTTTGCTGGTCGATGTAGAACATCGCGGCGGTGGCGCCGTATTCCGGGGCCATGTTGGAGATGGTCGCGCGGTCGCCGAGGGTCAGCGCCGAAGCACCTTCGCCGAAGAATTCCAGCCAGGCACCAACGACTTTCTGTTTGCGCAGGAACTCGGTCAGCGCCAGCACCATGTCGGTGGCGGTGATGCCCGGTTGCAGCTTGCCCGTCAGCTCGACGCCGACGCTTTCCGGCAGACGCATCCACGAGGCGCGGCCGAGCATCACGCTCTCGGCTTCGAGGCCACCGACGCCAATGGCGATCACGCCCAGCGCATCGACGTGCGGCGTGTGGCTGTCGGTGCCGACGCAGGTATCGGGGAACGCCACGCCGTCGCGCACCTGGATCACCGGAGACATTTTCTCCAAGTTGATCTGGTGCATGATGCCGTTGCCCGGCGGAATCACATCAACGTTCTTGAAGGCTTTTTTGGTCCAATTGATGAAGTGAAAACGGTCTTCGTTGCGGCGATCTTCGATGGCGCGATTTTTCTCGAACGCCTCGGGATCAAAACCGCCGCGCTCGACGGCCAGCGAGTGGTCGACGATCAATTGCGTCGGCACCACCGGGTTGACTTGCGCCGGGTCGCCGCCCTGCAACGCAATGGCGTCGCGCAGGCCGGCGAGGTCGACCAGCGCGGTCTGGCCGAGGATGTCGTGGCAGACCACGCGCGCCGGAAACCACGGGAAATCGAGGTCGCGTTTGCGCTCGATGAATTGCTTCAGGGAGTCGGTGAGCGTGGCCGGGTCGCAGCGACGCACCAGGTTTTCCGCGAGCACGCGGGAGGTGTACGGCAGGCTGTCGTAGGCGCCGGGCTGGATCGCTTCGACCGCCGCGCGGACGTCGAAGTAATCCAGAGCGGTGCCGGGCAGCGGTTTGCGGAATTCAGTGTTCATCAGGTCAGGACTCGGTCACGGTAAGTGCAAAAGGTGGGGCCGATCTGAATCCGATCCTGTAGGAGCGAAGCTTGCTCGCGAAAGCGGTCTATCTGTCGACATCAATGTTGAATGTCGGTCCGTCTTCGCGAGCAAGCTTCGCTCCTACAGGGGTATCGGCGTTCGCGTCGGCCCTCCCCCGATCAGCGTTGTTCGATTGGCACGAACTTGCGCTGTTCGACGCCGATGTATTCGGCGCTCGGGCGGATGATGCGGTTGTTGGCGCGTTGTTCGAACACGTGCGCGGCCCAGCCGGTCAGGCGCGAGCAGACGAAAATCGGTGTGAACAACTTGGTCGGAATGCCCATGAAGTGATACGTCGACGCGTGGTAGAAGTCGGCGTTCGGGAACAGTTTCTTCTGCTCCCACATGGTTTTGTCGATGGCTTCCGACACCGGGAACAGCACGGTATCGCCCACTTCGTCCGCGAGTTTTTTCGACCAGCCCTTGATCACCTCGTTGCGCGGATCGTTGTCCTTATAAATCGCGTGGCCGAAACCCATGATCTTGTCTTTGCGCTCGAGCATGCCAAGCGTGCCTTTGATCGCCTCTTCCGGCGACTTGAAGCGCTCGATCATTTCCATCGCCGCTTCGTTGGCGCCGCCGTGCAGCGGGCCGCGCAACGAACCGATGGCAGCGGTGACGCAGGAATACATGTCGGACAGGGTCGACGCGCAGACACGCGCGGTGAACGTCGAGGCGTTGAATTCGTGTTCGGCGTAAAGGATCAGCGACACGTTCATCACTTTGACGTGCAGGTCGCTCGGCTTCTTGTCGTGCAGCAGTTGCAGGAAATGCCCGCCGATGGTCGCTTCGTCGGTCACGCAATTGATACGTTTGCCGTCGTGGCTGAAGCGATACCAGTAACACATGATCGCAGGGAACGCGGCCAGCAGACGGTCGGTGACGTCGTGTTGGGCGCCGAAGTCTTTCTCCGGTTCGATGTTGCCGAGGAACGAGCAACCGGTGCGCATCACGTCCATCGGGTGGGCGTCGGCGGGGATGCGTTCCAGCACTTCTTTCAGCGCTTGCGGCAAATCGCGCAGCTTGCTCAGTTTGCTGATGTAGCCGTCCAGTTGCGACTTGTTCGGCAGTTCGCCGTACAGCAGCAGGTAGGCGACTTCTTCAAATTGCGCGTCCGCCGCCAGTTCGCGAACGTCGTAGCCGCGATAGGTCAGGCCGGCACCGGATTGGCCCACGGTGGACAGTGCGGTTTGCCCGGCAACCTGGCCACGGAGCCCGGCGCCACTGAGTACTTTTGCTTCGGCCATTGCTGTCTCCAATCTTGAAATTTTTAGGGAATCTGCAATTTCTGTACGGTTATCGTGATTTTGTAGCAGCTGCCGAGCAGCGCGAGGCTGCGTCCGGCGGCGCAGCCGACGTAAACCCGGCATACGCGCTACGAGCAGAAAAACTCAAGCGCCTGGTCTGGCGAGTCCTTCGGCCTCGGACGCAGCCTCGCAGGCTCGGCAGCTGCTACATAAACCTCTACTTCTTGGCGGCGAACAGGGCATCGAGCTTCTGCTCGAACGTGTGGTAGTCGATGCGATCGTAGAGCTCCATGCGCGTTTGCATGGTGTCGATCACATTCTGTTGCGTGCCGTCGCGGCGGATCGCGGTATAGACGTTCTCCGCAGCCTTGTTCATCGCGCGGAACGCCGACAGCGGGTACAGCACCAGCGACACGTCGGCAGCGGCGAGTTGCTCGGTGGTGTACAGCGGCGTCGCGCCGAATTCGGTGATGTTGGCCAGGATCGGCGCTTTCACGCGGTTGGCGAACAGTTTGTACATGTCCAGTTCGGTGATGGCTTCCGGGAAGATCATGTCAGCGCCGGCCTCGATGCATGCGGCGGCGCGGTCCAGCGCGGATTCCAGGCCTTCGACGGCCAGCGCATCGGTGCGCGCCATGATCACGAAGCTGTCATCGGTGCGCGCATCGACGGCGGCTTTGATCCGGTCGACCATTTCCTGCAACGACACGATCTCTTTATTCGGACGATGACCGCAGCGCTTGGCGCCGACCTGGTCTTCGATGTGAATCGCCGCCGCGCCGAACTTGCTCATCGACTTGACGGTGCGCGCGACGTTGAACGCCGAGGAACCGAAACCAGTGTCGACGTCGACCAGCAGCGGCAGGTCGCAGACGTCGGTGATGCGGCGCACGTCGGTGAGCACGTCATCCAGGCCGGTAATGCCCAGGTCCGGCACGCCAAGGGAGCCGGCAGCCACCCCGCCACCCGACAGGTAAATAGCCTTGAAACCGGCGCGCTTGGCCAACAGCGCGTGGTTGGCATTGATCGCGCCGACCACTTGCAGCGGATGTTCGCTGGCGACCGCATCGCGGAAACGCTGGCCTGGAGTGCTCTTGTTGGAACTCATGACTCACCTCGTTCAGTGGCTGTCTTATTGTTGGCGCCGTCCTGGTAATGACGGGCGATATTGCGTTTGGAGGCGCCGATGTGGCGGCGCATCAACAACTCGGCGAGTTCACCGTCACGGTCGGCGATGGCGTCGAGAATTCGGTGATGCTCGGCAAATGCCTGGCGCGGGCGGTTGGGCGTGGTGGAAAACTGGATGCGGTACATGCGCACCAGTTGATAGAGCTCGCCGCAAAGCATCTGCGTCAGCGTGCGGTTGCCGCTGCCCTGGATGATCCGGTAATGAAAGTCGAAATCGCCTTCCTGCTGGTAATAACCGACGCCGGCCTGAAACGCCGCATCGCGCTCGTGGGTTTCGAGAACCCGGCGCAGTTCGTCGATTTCTTCAAGGGTCATGCGTTCGGCAGCGAGGCGACAGGCCATGCCTTCGAGGGATTCGCGGATTTCGTAGAGTTCGAGCAGCTCGGCATGGCTCAGTGACACCACGCGCGCCCCGACATGCGGCACGCGCACCAGCAGGCGCTGGCCTTCGAGGCGATGGATCGCTTCACGCAGCGGACCGCGACTGATGCCGTAGGTGCGCGCCAGCTCGGGCTCGGAGATTTTGCTGCCCGGGGCGATCTCGCCTTTGACGATGGCCGCCTGAATGCGCCGGAAGACATTCTCGGAAAGTGTCTCCGAATCGTCCTGCACCATCACCGGGGGATCGAGTTGATCCAGCATATTGTTGACACCTTGAAAGCTGATGCGGCAAAAACTAGCGAATACGACCCTTGGAGTCAAAGGATAAATGGGTATTGTCGACAATCGTCTAATAACCGCCCGCGCCATAACAAAGCGGCACTGTCGGTTATAGCCCCCTGCCAGCGCTGGCGCCATAAAACCACCGTGCTAGAATGCCGCCCGCATTTGCTTGTCATCTGCATCTGCACGGCTTGTCATAAATAGCTGATAGGCATACGAGGGAGCTTGCGCAGTGATGGCAGGGCCTAGAATCGAAAAACGGACCTCCGCGCACCAGGATTTATGAGACTCAAGCCCTTCGCCACATTTTTATCCCTGCTCTTCCTGCCCGGCGTTGCCGCTGCGGGAGAGAAAACCGTGTACGGCCTCAACGAATACGCTGCGCTGGATGGCATCGACCTCGAAGTCGCGGCCAAACTCGACACCGGGGCGAAAACCGCTTCTTTAAGTGCACGCGACATCAAACGTTTCAAGCGCAATGGCGAATCGTGGGTACGCTTCTACTTGGCGATCGACACCGCGCATTCGCACCCGATCGAACGACCACTGGCGCGCGTCAGCAAAATCAAGCGCCGGGCCGGTGATTACGACCCGGAAGAAGGCAAGAAGTACACGGCCCGCCCGGTCATCGAACTGGATATCTGCATGGGTTCGGCATTACGCAGCATCGAAGTGAACCTGACCGACCGCAGCGCCTTCCAATATCCGCTGCTGATCGGCTCCGAAGCGCTGAAACGCTTCGACGCGCTGGTCGACCCCAGTCTTAAATACGCTGCTGGCAAACCCGCCTGCGCCACCGACGCACATACCGCAGAGTAATTCCAATGCGCTCTATCAACCTTCACCTGAAAATCCTCATCGCCATTCTGGTGGTGCTGGGCATTTCAGTTACGGCCTATCAGATTTTCGTGCTCGGCATCCCCGTGACCGAAGACGCCACGGACGACCTGTGGAACATCGACGCCAAGGTCGAGTTCGTCGCCAGCGCCAAGGACCCGGTCAAGATCCAGATGTTCGTGCCGCCGTTGAGCCGCGACTATGTGAGCCTGAACGAAAGCTTCATTTCGAATAATTACGGCGTTGCGGTGAACCGCGTCGATGGCAACCGCAAGGTCACCTGGTCGGCACGTCGGGCCAAGGGCAATCAGACTCTTTATTACCGTTTGGTCCTGACCAAGCGTTACACCGGCGAAAAAGCCAAGATCAAAGGCCCGACCTTCCGCGACAGCATTGCCGTCGAAGGCGCGGAGAAGGTCGCCGCCGAAGCCCTGCTCGCGCCGATCCGCCAACACTCCGCCGACGTCGAAACCTTTATTGGCGAGGCGATCAAGCGGGTCAACAACGTCAACGATGACAACGTGAAACTGCTGCTGGGCGGCGATCCGTCGAGCGGGCACAAAGCCAAGATCGTCGAACTGGTGCTGTCGATCGCGCACGTGCCGGTGGAAAAAGTCCACACCATCCGCCTCGTCGCCGACCAACCGCAAACCCCGGAATTGTGGTTGCGCAGTTTCAACGGCACCGATTGGTTGTACTTCAACCCGGAAACCGGCGAACAGGGCCTGCCGACCGACCGCCTGCTGTGGTGGACCGGCGATGAAAATCTGATCACCGTCGATGGCGGCAAGAAAGCCAACGTGACGTTCAGCCTCAACAACAGCGAAATGAACGCGATTCGCCTGGCCAAGCTGACCGACGAAAACACCGACGCCAACTTCCTCGAATACTCGCTGTACGGCTTGCCGCTGCAAACCCAGCAGACGTTCATGATCATGGTGATGATCCCGATTGGCGTGCTGGTGATCCTGATCCTGCGCAACCTGATCGGCCTGCAGACCCTAGGCACCTTTACCCCGGTGCTGATCGCCCTGGCGTTCCGCGAAACGCAGTTGGGCTTCGGCATTGTGCTGTTTACGATCATCACCGCGCTGGGGCTGTCGCTGCGTTCCTACCTCGAGCATTTGAAGCTGCAAATGTTGCCGAGGCTGTCGGTGGTGCTGACGTTTGTTGTGGTGCTGATCGCCGCGATCAGCCTGTTCAGCCACAAACTCGGCCTCGAACGCGGATTGTCGGTGGCGCTGTTCCCGATGGTGATTCTGACCATGACCATCGAACGCCTGTCGATCACCTGGGAAGAACGCGGTGCCGGGCACGCGATGAAAGTGGCGATTGGTACGCTGTTCGCCGCGTCGCTGGCGCACCTGATCATGAGCGTGCCGGAACTGGTGTACTTCGTGTTCACGTTCCCGGCGATTCTGTTGATCCTCGTTGGCTTCATGCTGGCCATGGGTCGCTATCGTGGCTATCGCCTGACCGAACTGGTGCGCTTCAAAGCGTTCCTCAAGGCTGACTCGTAATGTTCGGTTTCTGGAAGACCTGGAAGGCTCTGGAAGCCCGGGGCATCATGGGCATCAATCGGCGTAACGCCGACTACGTGCTCAAGTACAACAAGCGCAGTCTGTACCCGATTGTCGATGACAAGATCATCACCAAGGAACGCGCGCTCTCCGCCGGCATCAACGTGCCGGAGATGTACGGGGTGATTTCCACGGAAAAGGAAATCGACAACCTCAATGACATCATTGGCGGTCGCAGCGACTTCGTGATCAAACCGGCCCAGGGCGCCGGCGGTGACGGCATTATCGTGATCGCCGACCGTTTTGAAGGCCGCTATCGCACGGTGTCGGGCAAGATCATCAGCCACGAGGAGATCGAGCACCATATCTCGAGCATCCTCACCGGCCTGTATTCGCTCGGTGGTCACCGCGACCGCGCGCTGATCGAATACCGCGTGACGCCGGACCAGATCTTCAAAAGCATCAGTTACGAAGGCGTGCCGGATATTCGCATCATCGTGTTGATGGGTTATCCGGTGATGGCCATGTTGCGCCTGCCGACGCGGCAGTCGGGCGGCAAGGCCAACCTGCACCAGGGCGCCATCGGCGTCGGCGTCGATCTGGCCACCGGCCTGACGCTGCGGGGCACCTGGCTGAACAACATCATCACCAAACACCCGGACACCACCAACGCGGTGGATGGCGTGCAACTGCCCTACTGGGACGGTTTCATGAAACTCGCGGCAGGCTGCTATGAGTTGTGCGGTCTGGGTTACATCGGCGTCGATATGGTGCTCGATCAAGAGAAAGGCCCGCTGATTCTCGAACTCAACGCGCGGCCGGGGCTGAACATCCAGATTGCCAACGATTGCGGCCTGACGTTGCGCACCCACGCGGTCGAAGCACGGCTGGAAGAGCTGAAAGCGCGTGGAGTGGTCGAGACGGTTGAGGAACGGGTAGCGTTTGCGCAGGAAATGTTCGGGCATATTCCGCCGGTCGAGGGTTGATCGTCCAGGATCACCCAAATGCTTGTGGCGAGGGGGCTTGCCCCCGTTGGGCAGCGAAGCAGCCCCAAACCATCCAATTCAATAGTGTCAGGTAGACCGCGTTAGCCGGTTTTACGACTGCTGCGCAGCCGAACGGGGGCAAGCCCCCTCGCCACAGGTTTCGCGCCAGTCGCTGCCGATCTACCCAACACCGACATCCCCTCTAGGAGCAAATCCCTCAGGGGACTACAATCGCCACCCCGCCTCGATGGCTGATACGCCCCGCCCATGTTGACCTGTTCCGTACACCCACTGCCCTATCGCAGCAACCCCGCCGACTACTTCGCGGCGATTCGTCATGCCCCCGGCGCCGTGCTGCTGGACAGTGGCCGGCCGACGGCGGATCGCGGGCGTTTCGATTTGCTCAGCGCTTGGCCGCTGCAACAACTGGCGGTATTGCCAGACGAAAGCGGTGGCGATTTCCTGCAACGGTTGCGCAGCCATCTGACGGCACTCGGCGAAGCGTCTGTCGCGGATGAACTGCCGTTCGCCGGAGGTCTGATCGGTTACCTGAGTTACGACTTCGGCCGTCATCTGGAACACCTGCCAAGCCAGGCGCAGGACGACTTGCACTTGCCGGATGCACGGTTTGGTTTGTATGACTGGGCGTTGATCAGCGATCACCTGCGTATGACCAGCCAATTGGTGTTTCACCCGTCGCTGCCCGCCAGCGAACGCGAGCGCCTGATCGACCTGTTCAATCAGCCTGTGGATAACCCGGTCGCGCCGTTCAAGCTGCAAGCACCGATGAACGCCGATCTCAGTGCTGACGACTATCGCCAGGCGCTGGAGCGGATTCAGCAATACATCCAGGCTGGCGATTGTTATCAGGTGAACTTCGCCCAACGGTTCCGCGCCGAGTGCGCGGGCGACCCGTGGGCCGCTTATTGCGCACTGCGAGAAGCCTGCCCGACGCCGTTTTCCGGGTTTCAGAGTCTGCCCGACGGCGGCGCAGTGCTGAGCCTGTCGCCCGAACGTTTCGTCAAAGTCAGCCAACGCCAGGTTGAAACCCGCCCGATCAAAGGCACGCGCCCGCGCGGCGTGAACCCGGCCGAAGACGCCGCCAACGCCGCCGAACTGCTGGCCAGCCCCAAGGATCGCGCGGAAAACCTGATGATCGTCGACCTGCTGCGCAACGACCTGGGCCGCACGTGCCGGATTGGCTCGGTGCGGGTGCCGGAGCTGTTCAGCCTCGAAAGTTACCCCAACGTGCATCACTTGGTGAGCAGCGTCACCGGCGAATTGGCCGAGGACAAGGATGCGCTGGACCTGATCGCCGGCAGTTTCCCCGGCGGTTCGATTACCGGCGCACCGAAGATCCGCGCGATGCAGATCATCGATGAACTGGAGCCGACCCGGCGCGGGTTGTATTGCGGTTCGCTGCTGTATCTGGACGTGCGCGGCGAGATGGACAGCTCCATCGCCATCCGCAGCTTGCTGGTCAAGGATGGGCAGGTGTGTTGCTGGGGCGGCGGCGGGATTGTCGCGGATTCCGAGTGGCAGGCCGAATATCAGGAATCGATCACCAAAGTGAAAGTGCTGCTCGATACTTTGCAGAACCTTTAAGAGCTTCGCGGGCAAGCCTCGCTCCTACGGGTTTTGCGGCGTTTGATCCCGTAGGAGCGAGGCTTGCCCGCGAAGGCGTTTTTCCGGTCGACTACAAACTCAACGGCCGGTTGGAGGCCTTGAGGAATTCCTGCTTCAAATCCGCAAAACTGTGCACCGCCGGGAATTGCGGAAACTCGCGAATCACGTTGTCCGGCGCGTGGAACAGAATCCCCGCATCTGCCTCGCCCAACATCGTCGTGTCGTTATACGAATCCCCCGCCGCGATCACTCGGTAATAAAGGCTCTTGAACGCCAGCACCGACTGGCGCTTGGGGTCTTTCTGACGCAACTGATAACTCGTCACCCGCCCGGTGTCATCAGTAATCAGCCGATGGCAGAGCAACGTCGGGAAACCCAACTGACGCATCAACGGCTGGGAAAACTCGTAGAAGGTGTCCGACAGAATCACCACTTGAAAGCGCTCGCGCAGCCAGTTGACGAACTCGATGGCGCCGTCCAGCGGTTGCAGGGTGGCGATCACTTCCTGAATGTCGGACAGCTTCAAGCCATGCTCGTCGAGAATGCGCAGGCGCTGCTTCATCAATACGTCGTAATCGGGAATGTCCCGAGTGGTGGCCCGGAGTGATTCGATCCCGGTTTTTTCCGCGAAAGCGATCCAGATTTCCGGGACCAGCACACCTTCAAGATCCAGACAGGCAATTTCCACAAGACACTCCCATTTGTAGTGATTATTGAGTCGAGCGAGCAAAAGGACTGCCGAACTCTAGCGACTCGCACGAGGCTGCGCAACGCAGAGGGCGCGCCAGCGGCAGCGGGTTTTTGTTACCATCGGCGCCATATAGAGCGCCCAGCGCCACCGACCTGTAGGAAGCCGCCCTGATGAGCCCATCGTTCGATGTCGTGGAACTCGCCACGACCTATGCCAACAAATCCGCCCAGGACATCCTCAAACTCGCCTTTGCCGAGTTCGGCGATGAGCTGTGGATATCTTTCAGCGGCGCCGAAGACGTGGTGCTGGTGGACATGGCCTGGAAGCTGAACAAGAACGTCAAAGTGTTCAGCCTCGACACCGGCCGCCTGCACCCGGAGACCTATCGGTTCATCGACCAAGTGCGCGAGCACTACAAGATCGACATCGAACTGGTGTCGCCGGACTACACGAAACTTGAACCGTTCGTGAAGGAAAAAGGCCTGTTCAGTTTCTACAAGGACGGCCACGGCGAATGCTGCGGGATCCGCAAGATCGAACCGCTGCGGCGCAAACTGTCGACTGTCCGCGCCTGGGCCACCGGCCAGCGCCGCGACCAGAGCCCCGGCACCCGCAGCGCCGTGGCGGTGCTGGAAATCGACACCGCGTTCTCGACGCCGGAACGCACGCTGTACAAATTCAACCCACTGGCGCAGATGACCAGCGAAGAAATCTGGGGTTACATCCGCATGCTGGAGTTGCCATACAACAGCCTGCACGAGCGCGGTTTTATCAGCATCGGCTGCGAGCCCTGCACCCGCCCGGTGTTGCCGAACCAGCACGAACGCGAAGGCCGCTGGTGGTGGGAAGAAGCCACGCAGAAAGAATGCGGGCTGCATGCGGGGAATATCATCAGCAAATCCAAGGTGTAAACCAACCCTCGCGCCATCCCCCCGTAGGAGCAAAGCTTGCTCGCGATAGCGGTATAAAGGTCGACATCGATGTTGAATGTCAGTCCGGTATCGCGAGCAAGCTTTGCTCCCACGTAAATGTGTACACAACTGTCACCATCGGTGCCATTTATGTGTGCACTTTTCATTTCAGCGCCCTGAAAAGTTACACAACTCCTCCCTGACTCCCTCAGTCACCATTTCCCACAAACCTCGCCAAAAATAAATACCTGTTCAATCGGTCAATTTATATCGCCTTTTTTT
The DNA here is from genome assembly GCF_002836905.1 of Pseudomonas sp. 43NM1. Classification (NCBI taxonomy): domain Bacteria; kingdom Pseudomonadati; phylum Pseudomonadota; class Gammaproteobacteria; order Pseudomonadales; family Pseudomonadaceae; genus Pseudomonas; species Pseudomonas sp. 43NM1. The sequence continues at coordinate 62,987 of NZ_MKGS01000132.1, forward strand.
CAACCACTTATCGCCAATCCATAACCATTCGAAATGAGCAGGGTTTTTCATAGATCCTGAACTGGCATAGATCTGGCTTAAGTGCATACATGTTTTGTATACAATCACCGACAAGACATACACACACTTTCGATCCGCAAGCCTGAAGCGCCCTATCCCGTACAGGCTGCAGATGCCCCGTAACCAATGATGCTTATTGCCCGCGACGAAGATTTGTCGAGCCGACGCTCACGCACAGTCATCGCGACGCCAAGCTTCAGGAGCCTGCCGGAATGCGTACTAGCCTCTCCAATAACAACATCGCGCTGGATCTGCCCTCCTCACCCCCTGTCCTCGACACCCACAACCAACCCGTGGTCCTCAGCCCTCGCCTGCACAACAAAGACCTCGCGCCGACCAAGGCTGAAGGCCGGCGTTGGGGGCGTTACAGTATTTTTGCGCTGTGGACCAACGACGTTCACAACATCGCCAACTACTCGTTCGCCATCGGTCTCTACGCGTTGGGCCTCGGCGGCTGGCAAATCCTCCTGTCGCTGGGGATCGGCGCGGCGCTGGTGTATTGCTTCATGAACCTGTCCGGTTACATGGGGCAGAAAACCGGCGTGCCGTTCCCAGTGATCAGCCGGATCAGCTTCGGCATCCACGGCGCGCAAATTCCTGCACTGATCCGCGCGGTGATCGCCATCGCCTGGTTCGGCATTCAAACGTACCTGGCGTCAGTGGTTTTTCGCGTGCTGCTGACCGCCGTGCATCCCGGATTCGCCGATTACGACCACGACTCGATCCTCGGCTTATCGACGCTGGGCTGGATCTGTTTTGTCGCGATCTGGTTGGTGCAACTGGCGATCCTCGCGTACGGCATGGAAATGGTCCGGCGCTACGAGGCGTTCGCCGGGCCGGTGATTCTGCTGACGGTCGCCGCGCTCGCCGGGTGGATGTATTTTCAGGCCAACGCGACCATTGCCTGGTCGACTCGCGAGCCGCTGACCGGCGCCGAGATGTGGCGCAATATCTTTGCCGGCGGCGCATTGTGGCTGGCGATCTACGGCACGCTGATCCTCAATTTCTGCGACTTCGCGCGTTCCTCGCCGTGCCGCAAAACCATCAAGGTCGGCAACTTCTGGGGCCTGCCGGTGAATATTCTGGTGTTCGCGGCCATCACCGTTCTGCTCTGCGGCGCGCAATTTCAGATCAATGGCCGGATCATCGAAAGCCCGACGGAAATCATCGCCTCGATTCCCAACACGTTCTTTCTGGTGCTCGGTTGCCTGGCGTTCCTGATCGTCACCGTGGCGGTGAACATCATGGCCAACTTCGTTGCGCCAGCCTTCGTCCTCAGCAACCTGGCGCCGAAATACCTGACGTTCCGCCGCGCCGGCCTGATCAGCGCGACCATCGCCGTGCTGATCCTGCCGTGGAATCTCTACAACAGCCCACTGGTGATCGTGTACTTCCTTTCCGGCCTCGGCGCCCTGCTCGGCCCGTTGTACGGGGTGATCATGGTCGACTACTGGCTGGTGCGAAAAGCTCAGATCAACGTGCCGCAGTTGTACAGCGAAGACCCCAACGGCGCTTATTACTACAGCCGCGGGGTCAATCTGCGCGCAGTCGCGGCGTTTATTCCTGCAGCACTGATCGCCATCGTCCTGGCGCTGGTGCCGGGTTTCCACTTGGTGTCGCCGTTCTCGTGGCTGATAGGCGCCGGGATTGCCGGGATGCTGTACCTGATCATCGCCAAGCGCGAGGCGCATTACGCCGATGTCAGCGGCGAATGCATCGCGGTCGATAACGTCAGCCATTAACTCCCTCGCGGCCCGGCGATGTCGGGCCGCCGAACCACCCGTTATAAGGATTTCCCATGCGAATTCTCGTGGTCAACGTCAACACCACCGAATCCATCACCCAGGCCATCGCCCGTCAGGCGCAATCGGTCGCCGCGCCGGGCACTGAAATCGTCGGCCTGACGCCGTACTTCGGTGCCGATTCGATTGAAGGCAATTTCGAAAGCTACCTCGCCGCCATCGCCGTGATGGACCGGGTGATGGCCTACGACCAACCGTTCGACGCGGTGATCCAGGCCGGTTACGGCGAACACGGTCGCGAAGGTTTGCAGGAATTGCTCAACGTGCCCGTGGTGGACATCACCGATGCGGCGGCCAGCACCGCGATGTTTCTCGGTCACGCGTATTCGGTGGTCACCACGCTGGACCGCACCGTGCCGCTGATCGAGGATCGCCTGAAACTGTCTGGATTGTGGGACCGTTGCGCCTCGGTGCGCGCCAGTGGTCTGGCAGTGCTGGAGCTCGAATCCGAGCCGCAACGCGCACTGGAAGCAATTGTTCGTCAGGCGGAATTGGCGGTGCTGGAGGATAAAGCCGAGGTGATTTGCCTGGGCTGCGGCGGCATGGCCGGGCTGGACGAGCAGATCCGCCAGCGCACCGGCGTGCCGGTGGTGGATGGCGTGACAGCGGCGGTGACGATTGCCGAGTCGCTGGTGCGCTTGGGGTTGTCGACGTCGAAAGTGCGGACTTACGCGACGCCGCGGCCGAAGAAAATCATTGGCTGGCCCGGGCGTTTCGGGCAGTAGACCGCGTTATCGTTCTTCGCGGGCAAGCCTCGCTCCTACAGGACCTGCAAAATCTCTGTAGGAGCGAGGCTTGCCCGCGAAGGCCTCACCCGGATC